>CAZQNI010000020.1:0-12842 GCA_964594255.1 uncultured bacterium
ACGGACACCTTATTGGTGACGACTGTCTAAGAAAAATTGCGACGACGTTAAACAATGCTTTAAAAAGGCCACGAGATTTTCTATGCAGATACGGAGGAGAGGAATTTATTGCAGTGCTTCCGGACACTGATGAAAAGGGAGCCTTTGAAGTCGCAAATAGATTCCTACAGGAAACAAAAAAGTTAAGAATTACGCATAAGGCTTCACCTGTCAACAAAAATGTTACCATAAGCATAGGAGTGGCAACGATTAAACCCGACAGGAAAAAGGAATCAAACTTCTTAACAACCGAAGTTGATAAAGCTCTTTATGAGGCTAAACAGTCCGGTAGGAATTGCATAAAAATAGGTTGTAGAAGTTAACAGGAGGGTAAAAAAATGCAGGAAAGAACGGGCGATGAAAAAATTAAAGTTAATGTTCCCAGCTATGCAATCCAACTGATTCCAAAATTCTTAAAAAGCAGAGAAAAGGATATAAAAGAAGTGGAGAATTCTCTGAAAAGAAAAGATTTTGAAACAATTGAGAGACTCGGCCACAGCATGAAAGGTGCCGGTTCTATGTATGGATTTGACGGTATTTCTGAGTTAGGAAAAATGATTGAGTTATCTGCGAAAGACAAAAATCCTGCAGAGATTAAAAATAGTTTGGCGGAACTCAGGGATTATTTGAATAGAGTAGAAATCGTAAATGGATAAAAAACCCCGTGTAGTTTACATTGATGACAATCCGGACATGCTCAAACTCGTGGAAAGAATCCTATCGGATGAAGGCTACGAAGTTATACCGGCAATAAGTCCGTCAGAAGGGATAAGTAAGGTTAAGGAAGGAAAACCGGATGTGGTTCTACTCGATATTAATATGCCTTCGATGGATGGATATCAAGTATGTTCTAATCTCCAGGAAGAGGAAGAAACTTCATTTATTCCTGTTATTTTCTTGACTGCTCTTGAAAGCGATAAAGATAAAGCAAAAGCCTTTTCTGTGGGCGGCGTGGATTATTTGGTAAAACCCATTAAAAGAGAATCTCTTCTGCCTATAATTGAAAAGCATTTAAAAACCCGAAGACGTTGGGAGAAGCTTGTCGAAAGTCCTCAAAACATTAAAAAGCATGTAAAGCCTTTAGATTTTGAAAGATTTTTAAAATTTCTATCATATAGTCTTGATCTGACTAAAGAAAACAAAAAGCAATTGTTAAGAATATCCCCAAGCGAATTATATTCATTCTCTTCGAAGATAAATATAAACAATAAAAAAATAGCGGAGTATATTAGTGGGTTTCTCGGGTTCCCCTATACTCCTACCGTAGAAATCGAAAGCGTTCACCTTGGTTCCTTTCCGGGTCCATTTTGCAAAAAAAATCTCATTGTCCCAAGGCTTGAGCCCTCAGGAGAAGAAACACTGGTAGTTAGCAACCCCTTTGACTGGGAACTGATGGACTCTCTTGATGATTTCTTGGAAATTTCTCCCCATTCAAGACTTATTGTAACCGAACCTGAAAATATTGAAAGACTTTTTAAGGAGTCTCAATCTCGCGAAGAGGTTGACTTAACGGGAAAAACCACATATAAAAGAGACGAAAAAGTATCTCAGGGTATAAGTGAAAAGTATGCAACTCAAGTGTTCCAGAAAGAGGAAGAAGGCTCACGAAAAGTCGAGGAAGAAGAGGAAGCAGGACCAGTTATAGCTATAGCCAATAGTATTTTACAGGAAGCCATTAAAGGAAGAGCAAGCGATATACATATAGAACCAAAAAAAGAAGGGTCCGTTGTAAGATTGAGAATTGACGGAGATATGGTTGACCATGTCACTATAAAAAGGAGAACAAGCCAGATGGTCATATCTCGTCTTAAATTATTGGCTGGTCTCGACATTGCCGAACGCAGAAGACCACAGGATGGAAGTTTTGCAAGAGAAATAGCAGGAGGAGTATTCAGTTTTCGCCTTGCAACCACCTCCACTCCTAACGGAGAAAGTCTCGTAATAAGAATATTAAAACCCTACGCAAAACCCAAAACACTGCTGGAGTTGGGGATGACCGAGAAACAGTCAAATACTCTTGAGTATAGCGGGAATCAGCATCATGGAATGGTTCTTGTCGTTGGCGGAACAGGTTCGGGAAAGACAACAACGGTTTATAGTTTGCTTTCACAAATAGATACCAAAACAAGAAGTCTTATGAGTGTGGAAGACCCTGTTGAATATCGTATTCCGTCAGCAAATCAACAGCAGGTGAATACAAAAGCAGGAATATCTTTTGAAGATCTTTTGAAATCTTCAGTCAGACAGGACCCCGATATCCTGTATATGGGAGAAATAAGAGATCATTATTCCGCAAAAACAGCTGTAGATTTTGCCTCAACGGGTCACTTAACCATCTCGACTCTTCATACTTCAAATGCGACTTCCGCTATTTTCCGTCTTGAGCGGTTAGACGTTACAAGATTGCAAATGTCGGAAAGCCTCCTTTGTATTATTGCTCAGAAATTGATAAAGAAACCCTGTCAGGCTTGCAGCAAAATTGTACATATATCTGATGAACAGAGAAAACTCTTGGAACCTTTCTCGGATGATATCCCAGAGAGGGTCTTGAAAGTTACGGGATGTCCGAATTGTAACAATACGGGATATTACGGTAGAGAAGGAGTATATGAGGTGCTAAAATTCGACGAAGATATAATTGAGGAAATCAGAAAGGGAACTCAAATCTCGGAAATTCGACGTTTGTTTAAAGAAAAAGGTTGTTATCTTTTACCTGATCATGCGATCGAGAAGATTAGGAGTCTTATATTCATTCCCGAAGATGTTTATAGTAAGATACTCGTAGAAGAAGCCCCGTCTAAAAAAACAGAGAAAATTACTCACGGAGAGCAGAAGAAATCAGAGGAAAAGGTCGATGAGGTTGAGATGCCGGGGGTCGAGGATAAAGGAAAAACAATTCTTTTGGTAGAGGATGATGATGATTCCCGAAACTTGGTGGCACGATTCTTGACCAATGCCGGCTATATGGTAACTCTTGCCGAAGATGGAGCTGTCGCTTTGCTTGATATAGGAAGGAAAGATTTCGACCTTATAATTTCCGATGTGAATATGCCCAATCTTGATGGGTTCGCTTTGATGGGGATAATCAAGCAGAAAGGGATCAAAACACCAGTGATTTTTCTGACCTCCCTTTCGGATTCAGAAAAAGAAATCGAGGGGCTTAAAAAAGGCGCTTCGGATTACTTAACAAAACCTGTAAAAAAAGAACTGTTGCTTCTAAGGGTTCAAAAATTGCTATCAGTCTAAACGTACAGGTCTATTTAATTGGTACCGTCAGAACATGAAGAAGAGGAGGAAGAAGAACTTCCGCAATCGTCGCCTGCCGTATTAATCTCAACTAAAAGCATAATGCTGCATCCTATGACAAGACTAGATGCACATCCAATACAACTGTACACAGTCTGTATTCTTTTTACTCTTGAATTATAGGCATCGGTATAAGCCCTAATATATTCCGGGGATTTACCTACAAATACTGCAGGATCGGGAGATGAAGAATGCCACATCATTGCTATTCCTGTTCCTATTAAAGTCATTCCGGCGCCGACCCAGCAAGCTTTGTTTACATTTCTACTGGCGTCTCTCCCAGCCTCGCTCTTTACCTCGTATTGATCGAGTTCTTCGCTGGCCAGTAGTTGTGTAGGGATAAGTAAACTTAGTGCTAAATATAAAAGTAAACAAATTTTTAGGGATTTCATTTAATATTTCTCTTTTCTTGAAATATTATAGGCAGAAGATAAAAATTGTCAAGCTTTTACTTTAATAAATTCTTTGTAACTTAAACGAATTTTTTACGGTTTTTTTTATTTACCTTATCCACCGGAACCGTTGCCTTCGCTGCAGGAAGAACCTTCTCCGCAAGAGCTTGTTTCCTCTGTTTCGTCAGAACCCTCAAGACAAGAACTCTTAAAACAATTAGTTAAGGGGTCTCCACAAGCTTCGTCTCTAAAATCCTCACTCAGAAGGAAAGCTCCTACGACAAGAGTAGTAGCAATTGCACATCCTAAAGAACTATACGTAACCTGGATTCTTTTTGTTCTTGAATTATACGAATCAATATAGGTTCTTATATACTCCGGCGATTTACCCGCAAAAGCAGCTGGGTCAGGAGACGAACTCCATATTAGCGCTGCGCCCACCGCAAAAAGATTCATAAAAAATCCGCCGCCAAACCAGCAAGCTTTATTGACATTTTTATCCGCAACTTCTTCAGCTTCCTTTTTTGCCGTGTATATATCGCTTACTTCCGTGGCGAATAATTGCGCAGGCAGAATTAGAGTCAAGGACACATATAAAAGTAAACAAATCTTCAAAAAATTCATAATTATTTACTTCTTTGTCAAGCTATTATAAAAATTTTTTCTTCTATTGTCAGGGTTGTCGGATTTTTTTTAAATCCGTGTTAAGTGGCCCTTCTCCTTTCTCTACTTACTTTTGGTACTGTATTTCCTCCGTCCGTAAAGATAAGAATTTTGGCTTTCCGCCCCTTTTCTTTAATTGATTCTGCAAAGGCTGTTTGTAAAGAGCCGCTTGGTTTTATTAATGTCTTCTGTAGAATTTTTTCTTTGATTTCAGAAACCGCCCATATTTCAGCTTTTTTTGACAGCTCTGCAATTCTTGCAGCTTTGTGATAACCCAATTTATAATCTTCTTTTGCTCTTTTTATTATTTTCTCAGGGTCAGTATAAAAAGAAAGCAATTCATAAAAATTGTCGGGACCAATTCCATCATTGCACGCTGCAACCAATATAAGTATTCCACCGTCTTTAAGCGCGAGTTTGCCATGTTCTATTGCTTTGTGCGCCTGGTATAAATTTTTATCCAGCGGAGTTTTTGCGACTGTTACTACAATATCTGCTTTTTCTTTTACAGAAACGCTAAAAATATCTCGGATGTATTCGGTTGCTTTAAGAAAGGATTCGTGTATGTCCCCGCAGAAAACGGAATAAAGGTCTTTTTCGTTTTTTACTATTGTTTGAATTGAAAAGATTGGGATACCAGGCATTTTTTTAAATGCGTCCAAAAAATCAAGGTGAACCGGATTTCCTTTTAGATGAAGCGGTTCGGCGCTATCTTCAAGGGCAAGCTTGTGGTTTTGTTCTATTGTTATGTATCCTGCGAGTCCGGGAATAAAAGATTTTCTCCCGCCCGTAAATCCCGCAAAGTAATGTGGTTCGACAGAACTAATTGGGATTATGGCTTTTGCTTCTAAAATTGCTTTGCTTATCCATACTTCGGTCCCCTTTTTCGTTATTCCAAGAAAAGTCAAATTTTTGTAGTCATTTGCGTTATGGATTATAATATTGGATTTAAGCCTATCGTAAAAACCCCCAAAGATTAACTTCAAATCTTCTACTTCGGGTCTCTTATGGGCTCCTGTTGCTATTATATATTTTGCTTCTTCGAGGTTCATTCTTTTATCTAATTCTTTTAAAACGTCGAAGGTCGGAGTAGGTCTTGTGATATCGTTAATTATAAAGAGAAAACTTCTATTTTGCGTTAGCCATTTCCCAAAAGGGTCATTACCAATAGGATCATCCAGCGCGTTTTTAATAATATCCTTTCCCTCCTCTGAAGATACTTTGTTGGGGTAAATTATCTTAAAGTTAAGAGCTTCGGGTAAATCTAATTCGATTTCCCCCAAACTGTAAGGTATTGCTATTTTCATGTTATTTTAACTCAAGGCTTTCTTAAAGTTATGTTAATTTTTGATTTGAGTCCAGATATGCTGTTATTCTTCTATCATTTTTATTAAAGTAAAGACACTATCTGCGGCTCGCTCGTTTATCCTTCTATTATACTCCATTGCCTCTTTTCTTGCATGATAGATATTCCCAAAATAATATCTGCGGAAAAGAAAAAAGTATATTATATACGCGTTTCCATACTCTTCTTTTAATAATTTAAAAACAATAAAGTATATGTTGGCGCCGTTAAGCATCAAGGAATTGATCCCATCACCGACATTTCCCGCATACATCTGCCCTGTACCCGGAATAAAAGTAGAGAGCCATTTTGCGGTTGTCGGTGATTTATAATTAAAATTCTCTGCAGAAGAAAGCAAAGTGTCTACCGTGTGAGCAAACACGGTGTTCCCTCCTTCTCTGAAATATATTCCTAAAGCATCTTTGGCGGATTTCCACTCATAACAATAAAGATGAGCAATTCCGAGAAAAAGAGATGCTTTTCTCCTTATGCAAGGGACATTACTAAAAGATATGAGTTTAAGAAGTATGAATTTAGCCTTATTATATCGCCTCGAGGCGATATAAGTTACTGCTATATCTATTTTACGTTCCTCTCTTATACTATCACAGATAGCGGCTTGGGCTGATGCTTCCAGGGCTTCCAATGATCCTTTCAGATTGTGTTTGTTTCTGTAGGCAAGGCCGATTTTGTAATATGCATAGCTTACTTCTACTGCTGCGGAGTTAAAGTGAATATAACGCTTGTATTCGGTTATTGCTTCTTCGTAAAATCCCAAATCGAAAAATTTATCTGCCAGGTTAAGAACTATGTCTTTCCCGTAAAGCGGGATGGTGAAAAGTGTTAATAAATAAATATAACTTCTATTTAAAATTCTCATCTAGATATTTTTTGACCGATAATTTAAACATCGTTTCTTGTTCTTCGTTATAAATGTCTGCGGCTACAACGGAACCGTAAATATTGCCAAAATATAAAAGACCGCCCAATACACCAAAAATCCATCCCTTGACCGAATGAATGCCATCTGCCTTAAATCCTTCATACGCTTGCCAGGTTGTAAGACCGGTGGTTACAAACGAATGAAACCCATCCATAGAACGGTTACAGTAGTATTTCCCGGAGCCAGGAATAACTGCTGAAAACATCCCTGAGAGGAATCTGTTCTTTTGAGGGAAGTTTTCTCCCTTTTCTAAGAGGGAAAACATCTCACTTGAATTTGGGCTTGTATCATTCAACAAATCTCTAGCTTTATTCCATTCTTTTCTTTGCATATGATTGAGGGTCATCAATTGTTTGGCGCGGGGATTTTCAGTTAACCGGGTTAAGAAGTAAGACCTTAGTATTCTATTAGACGCACCGAAGCTGTCTATTAAAGAATAACAGACTCCTATTTCTAAATAGGCTTCATCAAGCAGATTACTACGCTTGTATTCATCAGCAATTTTTTTAAAGTAGTTTATTGAGTATTTATAGTTTTCACTAAAACGGTAACATAAAGCAATTTTAAAGAATATTGAATCTACGTTTTGGGGAAAGGAATCTGTTGCAAATAGAAAACGCTGGTATTCTGCCGCAGCTCGAATATATTGATGCTCGTCAAATAAATAATCCGCAAATCTTCGAATATTTTCCGGCTTAAAATACTCTATCTGTGAGTTTTGCCCTTCCAGAGAGACAGTCATACAGATTGTAAAGACAATTATCAGTTTCAAGTATTTCATTTTTGAAGGATGCATTTGGTGCCTTTATGAGAACAAAGATTTTCAGGTAAAGGAAATTTGTTTTTTGATCTACCTATATAGTAAGCTTCTACGGGATAATCTATTGCGTATCCTGTTTTCGGATCCCGTGGGTAATACTTTCTTGAGCCTCCAAAACATCTCTGCAGTCTATCACTTGCCATAAGAAAACCGTGAACTGCTCCATATTCCTGTATTGCTTTTGTCATGAAGCGGGAACATGTAAGCGTAAAATTACATGAGGGGGCATCTTGAGAAGAGATATATATTTGGTAAAAACGGATGAGCCCCGAAAGAGCAAGTTTGATTTCTGAAGTCTCTGTGAAATCTAAAAGTGAAATAAAACGCTCGTCGGTTTCTCCACCTATTATTGGATTCTCCTCACTAATGAAATCAAGTTGACCTGTAACCTCTCTTGAGGCGACTAAACTTAAAGATAGAAAACAGATTGCAATATTCACCATTCGATTTCCTCTATTTCTACACCTTGGGGGATTTTAAAATTCAAGATTTCCCCTGGAAGAGAATCGTTGAAAACGAGATTCTTATATATGATCTTTTCTAGTATAGTGTCTTTATCCGTAAATAATGTCGTACTTATCTCTTGAGGAAAACAATATTCTCCGTAATTGTGATGATTTCTGTAGGAAGACTTTAAAAGGAGCTCTCCAGATTGTTTCTTTAACTCAGAAGAAATGATTCTATTGTCAACATAGACTAATTTCAAACCCTCAATTGTTTTTGATAGTATATACGGTGGATCCCAGTATGTTGTTAAAGTATCGTTTTTTGTCTGGTGATTTTTTAAAGCGTACCCTCGATCGCATACTCCGAAATCCTCTTTCATAACGTTTAGGAATGTTTCAAAAAAAGAAAATGAAACAGGATAAGAAGAAATAAATTTGAATGCAATGGAATCTTCGGGATAATATATAATTACAGTGTTGCTATCAAAAGACATCCATTGCTTTATTGGTTTTTGAATGGATGCGAGAACTCTATCAGGGAACCGGTAATAAAGAAACCCTTCTATTGTTTCTTCGTTGTTTTTTTGTTTAAGGTTCCTTTTGAACTCTACCGTTGCGTTATTTATAATTAGTGCGTAAGAAGTTCCGGGAGAGATTAAGAATATAAAAAACAAAAAAACTTCACTTACTTTTCCTGAGGTCTTTTTAATTTCCCTTATCCTCCGGAACCGCTTCCGCAGGAAGACCCGCCATCAGAGCCACTACTACAGGAAGAACCATCATCCCCGCTCCCACAGGAAGATCCATCGTCACCGCTTCCGCAGGAGGAACCAGTTATGCAGCTTGATTCTTCTTCAGAGGAACTATAACATGATTGCGGAAGGCAATTTTCATCGGTCCAATCCTGACACCCCTCATTTATTTCAATGGCAGCTATTGCGCATCCGGCCATAGTTAGAGTAAATCCACACCCAATACAACTATAAATAGTTTGCCTGCTTTTCACCCTTGATCTGTAAGCATCAGTATAAGCTCTAATATACTCGGGGGACTTACCCGCAAATTCTGAAGGGTCTGGAGATGAAGAATTCCAGATCATTGCTATTCCGGCGCCGACTACAGTCATCCCTGCGCCTAACCAGCAAGCTTTATTTACATCCCTGTCGGCTGCTCTTTCAGCTTCACTCTTTGCCATGTATTGGCCGTGTTCTTCGGCGGCTAACATTTGTATAGGTATAATTAGAGTCAGAACTAAATAAAGCATAAAACAAATCTTTAAAAATTTCATATTTTTGATTCCCTTACTAAAATATTATAAAAAAAATCTAATAATTGTCAAGTATATAAATTTTACTTACATCTTAATAAATAAAGATCACATAATTTATAATAAACTAATTGAGTTTTTCGAATTGAAAAGAGAAGAATAAGTTTTGGGTTTTTAGGCTACTATCCAGCTAACATATGTGACATTTATGTCCCCCTTGACAAAAGAAAAAAACCTCATATAATTCAGAATAGACAAATTGAGAGATCTTTTTGTCTGAGTGTTTAATTTCTCCAGGCGGGAGCTTATAGCTCTCGCCTTTTTTTTACAAGGCCTAGGTTAATATTTAATCACCGATTCTACGCGATAACTCTTTAACTTCTCCCTTCCTTTAAGGTCTGTCAATTCTATGAGGAAAAGAAGCGAGTTTATCTTGCCTCCAAATTTTTCTACCAAGTGAGCACTTGCCAGGGCGGTTCCGCCAGTTGCTAGTAAATCGTCGATTATAACAACCCTATCCCCTTCCTCAATCGCATCTTTATGTAACTCTATTGTATTTTCTCCGTATTCAAGAGTATAAGATTCACTGACAATCTCAGCAGGTAATTTACCTGGTTTCCGGATAACATTCAAAGGCAAACCGAGATTATACGCAATCGGTGAAGCAAAAATGAAACCCCGGGATTCGACACCAAGAATAAGGTCGACTTCTTCGCCTCTTATTAGGTCAGTCATGCAGTCAATGGCTTCTCTGAAAGCTTCTTTATTTTTCAGCAGGGTAGTAATATCTCTAAAAAGTATCCCCTTTTTTGGAAAATCCAGTATGTCTCTAATATGTTTCTTCAATTCTTCCATTTTAAAACCTCACTTCGAATCCGTCAAATTCGTTTTGATATTCTTCTTCTTTTACTTCAATTCCCGTCACAGAGGAATGAGAGGGGCCTATTTTTACACTTTCGGCAAAATCTTCTAACTGCCATTTTTCACCTTCAGCCACAATCTCAACACCGCCTTCCGGGGTATTTCTCACCCATCCTGATATCCCTGATTCTCTTGACTTTCTTACGGTAAAATATCTAAAACCAACCCCCTGAACAACACCACTTACCCACATATGTATTCTATGCATGTTTTTATGTATATGTATTATATTTAGGATGTCAAGAGGGATTATTTTTTAAGCTGTAATTCTTTTAGGCCGTTTTAACATTCTTAAATACAAGAATCCTTGTATCTCCCGTAATCTAATCTTGACTTTTATTAGTATCAGGCTATAATAAAATTAAGGAGAAGGATAATATGGATAAAGAACTAAAAAAGTTTTTCCGTGAGCTTGTAGAGGCTCCCAGCCCTTCGGGTTTTGAGGAACCTGCTCAGGAAGTGTACAGAAAGTTCACAAGAAAATACTCCGATGAAGTAAAAACAGATGTTCACGGCAATGTAATAGCTTTCCGGAAAGGTAAAGGTAAGTTAAAAATGATGATATCGGGGCACGCTGATGAGATTGGCTTTATGGTTAATTTTATTGATAGCGATGGTTTTATCTACTTTCGGGCTATTGGAGGCGTTGATCCTTTTCTTTTGCCCGGTCTTAAAGTTGATATTTACACAAAGAAAGGAAAAGCAAGAGGGGTTATTGGAAGGAAAGCCATTCATATGATGGAAAAGGAAGAGAAAGAAAAAACTCCTCAGTTAAAGGATTTATGGATAGACATCGGAGCCAAGGATAAGAAACAAGCGGAAAGCCTTGTCTCTATTGGAGACCCTATAACCTTCCAGCTAGGTATGGAAGAGCTGCAAAACGATCTTGTTCTTACGAAAGCAACCGATAATAAAGCGGGAGTCTTTGCCACAGGAGCACTGCTAAAATATTTAGAGAAAGAGAAAGTTGAGATAAATTTGTTCTGTGTTTCTTCAGTTCAGGAGGAGCTGAGACTTAGAGGAGCCCGTACCAGCGCTTTTGGGATTGCTCCGGATCTGGGGCTGGCGTTTGACGTTACAACTGCTACCGATCATCCAACTACAGAGAAAAAAAAGTATGGAGATATTTCCCTGAATAAGGGGCCGGCAATTGCAAAGGGTGCTAACATTAATCCTATTATTTTTGACATGTTGCTCGAAACGGCTAAGAAAAACAATATTGACTATCAAATCGAGGCAGCCCCAAGAGCAACCGGTACCGATGCTAATATTATACAGCTTACAAGAAGTGGAGTGGCTACAGGTTTAATTAGTTTTCCTAACCGTTATATGCATACTCCTATTGAGATCGTCTCTCTAAAGGATATCGAAAACGCAGTGAAGCTTGCCGGAGAATTTATCAAAATTTTGAATGATAAAATAGATTTTACTCCCGGAGTGTAATTCTTTTACTTTCGTATAATTGCAAAGACTATATAAAACATGTATAAAAGAAGGAGTGTCCCTCCTTCTTTTCTTGATATTTTACTCTTTGTGTAAGCAAACGAAAGAAATACAACAGAGATTCCGATACCAATTAACAAATCTTTGAATGCTACTAGTGGAAACTTAATGGGTCGGATTACGGAAGTTAAACCGAGAACAAAAAGAATGTTAAAAATATTACTTCCTACTACGTTACCTATAGCTATATCCGATTCTCCTTTTTTCATTGCGGAAAGCGAGGTTGCCGCTTCCGGGAGGGAGGTTCCAACAGCTATTATAGTAACGCTTATAAGAATTTCGGACACCCCCCACTTTCTTGCTATTATTGCCGCGTTGTTTACAATAAGGTGAGCTCCAAAAAGAACTCCACCGATGCCTACAACTGTTAAAACAGATGCTTTCAATATTTCTTTTTTTGAGTGCTTTATTGCTTCTACATCCATGTTAAGATAAAAGAGTTTTCTGTCTCTTTTTGCCATAGAATAGAGGTAATAGACATAAAGAGAAAAGAGAATAAGCAGGATTATTCCGTCAAGCCGGGAAAGATCCATATCGTTCCTGCCATACCAATCATCACGAACCAGCAAAAGAGTTAGAATAAATACTATCAAGCAAAAAGGTGTCTCCATTTTTATCGTTGACTCTCTGGCTTGAACAGTCCAGATAAGGGCCCCTAGGCCAATAACAAGGCCAATATTTGCGATGTTGCTGCCGAGGACATTACCAAAAGAAATCGAAGGATAAGACGAAATAGCTGCTTTAATTGAGACGGCTGCCTCGGGGGCGCTGGTTCCTAAAGCTGTAACCGAAAGGCCAATGAATAGAGACGAAAACCCGAAAATTGTTGAGAGCTCGACCGCTCCGTCGATCATGTAATCAGAACCTTTTACCAGCAGGACAATTCCGGCAATCAGGAGTAAATAAATCATTTGTTTGAAAATAAAAAATAAGCAGTTTTTGTCAATAGCAGGAAAAACGAAGTTGGGAAAAGTCGGAATATATGAAAATCGATTTGTTGCAGAATTTTCGACAGAAAGAAGAAGGGATTTCCTTCTTTACTAAAGACTTGACTTATTGCAAATCTTTATTATAATTTTGCTGATACTAGCGTAAAAAATAAATAAAAAGGCAAAACGAAGAAAGCTAAAACCTTTAAAGGAGGTGATTTATTTTTGCCAGGAGTAACAATAAAAGAAGGAGAATCTTTCGAAAAAG
>CAZQNI010000021.1:0-12725 GCA_964594255.1 uncultured bacterium
GCAGGCGCTCTCACCAGGCTGAGCTATCCGCCCTTTGTTTTTATATTAATTCTTACAAGTTGTTTTGTCAAGGTCTTTAGGGCGGTAGAGCCATTAAGTCGTAATATGAACCACAAAGACCACAGAGAACACAAAGCCACACGACACCCTACCTTTTTTATTTTGTTTATTTAAACTAACTCACAACACCTAAGAGAAACAACAAATCACACAAATATCACGAATATTAACTTTAGCTTCGAGTTTGGGGAGCATTGATAAAATATTCAACACGAAATCCGAAACTCAAAAGTCGAAACGCGGAGTTTTTGTGGGTTTTGTGGTTTGTTTTTTCTTACAGTTATATTATAATGTAGTTTAAAATATGAAGAATCGGAAAATAAAAATTGCATGGTATGGAAAACACTTTGGAGAAGAACCGCCGTTGGTTGGCAGTTCTTCCTCTTCGCTTTCCGGGAAAAGGCGGCGTGGTGCGGGAACCATTTTCTTTTCCGGCTGCAATCTCCGTTGTGTTTTCTGTCAGAATTATCAAATTTCTCAAGAAAAACTCGGAAAAGAATATTCCATTCGGGAGCTGGCAAATATCATGCTTGAGTTACAGGGCAAAGGAGCGGTTAATATCGATCTGGTTACTCCCACGCCCTGGTGGCGTTCTTTGAGAGAGGGAATTATCCTCGCCCGCGAGTTAGGTTTAACAATCCCGCTCGTCTGGAATTCCAATGCCTATGAAACTTTACCTATCATCAGAGAAATGAACGGACTTGTGGAGATTTATCTGCCGGATTTTAAATATGCTGATGATAGATTAGCATTAAGGTATTCAAATGCTCCTGAATACAGCCAGCTGGCTTATAAAGCAATTAAAGAAATGTTTCGTCAGGTCGGAAAATTGCAAATTAAGAATGGTATTGCCCAAAAGGGATTGATTATCCGGCATTTGATCCTTCCCGGTTATCTCGATAACAGTTTTGCTGTTCTGGAAAGGATTGCTATGATTGACAAAGATATTCATTTAAGTCTGATGAGCCAGTATAATCCTGTTTATTGTGCTGGTAAGTTTCCCGAAATAAACCGACGGCTTACTACCGATGAAATAAAGTGCGTTGAAGCAAAAAGAATGGAACTTGGACTGGAAAACGGTTGGACGCAGGAATATGATTCCGGAGATATATTTTTACCGGATTTCCGCAAAGAAAATCCTTTTGATAAATAGTATAGGGACGCAGATGAACGCAGATTTTAAAAGGATTTTTTATTTGTTTTTTTCTAAAACCTAAAACCGAAGACCTAATACCTAATTTTTCACACGGAGCCGCGGAGAACACGGAGGATTTAAACTGTTGGTCTGTGGGTCGGTTAGTCCGTTGGTCTGTTAAAGATAAGGACCGGAGACCGAGGACGGTAGACCGATTCGAAGAATCTACGATTGGGACGCGGATAAAAAGGAGAATAGTAGTTGACAATTAATGTAGAACTTCATAAAATATTAAGAAATATAAGTGGGTGGTTGGGAGTACTATTTGGCAATTTTTTAATTTGACCATTTAACTAAAACAGAGGAGGAGAATAAATGAAAAAAATAGTTTGGATTTTATTTATAGTTTTGATACCTATATATTCTTTTTGTCTGGAAAATCCATCTAAGGTAGAAAGTAAAAGCAGGGAGCATCTTTTAATGGATTTTGGATGGAGGTTCGCTTTGGGACATGCTTTTAAGGTGGAAAAGGATTTTGACCATGGTACAGGATATTTTTCTTTTTTTGCGAAAACCGGTTATGGAGACGGCCCTGCCGCGTCCAGTTTTGATGACCGGGCGTGGCGGATAATCGACCTGCCGCATGATTGGGCGCTCGAGGTGCCTTTCAAAAGTACAGCCGGCTATAGTCACGGTTATAAAGCAATCGGTAGTAACTTTCCGGGTAACAGTGTGGGCTGGTATAGAAGGAAATTTTTTATTCCGGAGTCAGACCTGGGACGGCGAATATCAATAGAATTTGACGGTGTCCATCGTAACTCAATGCTCTGGATTAATGGATTTTACATCGGTGAAGAACACAGCGGTTACAGCAGTTTCCAATACGATATTACGGATTACTTAAATTACGGAGGAGATAATGTTATTGCTGTACGGGTAGACGCGACTATGGAAGAAGGCTGGTTTTATGAGGGCGCCGGGATTTATCGTCATGTTTGGCTTACCAAAACATCTCCGATTCATGTGGCTCAGTATGGGACATTCGTCACTTCTGAAATCAAAGGTGATTTAGCTATAATTACGGCAAGAACAAGTATTAATAATGAAACCCAAAAAGATGCCGATTTTGATATTATTCAGACCGTAAAGGATTCTTCGGGAAAAATTGTTGCGAAGGAAGAAATAAAAGGAGTTTCTTTAAAAACTGTCCGTACAAAAGAATATACTTTTAAAATAAAAGTTAAGAATCCGAAACTCTGGTCAGTCAGTTCTCCTTATTTATATAAACTCCATACTTCCGTACGCTCAAAAGGCGTGGTGGTGGATAATTGTGTAACCACTTTTGGTATACGTTCTATTCGTTTTGACCCGGATGAGGGTTTCTTTTTAAATGGGGAGCATGTTTTGTTGAAAGGAACGAATAACCATCAAGATCACGCGGGAGTAGGTACAGCAATACCAAACGCGCTGCAGGAGTTTCGCATTGCCAGATTAAAAGAAATGGGAGCCAACGCTTACCGCTGTTCGCATAACCCCCCGACTCCCGAACTGCTCGACGCCTGTGATAAGCTGGGTATGCTTGTACTGGATGAAAACCGGTTAATGGGTTCTTCTCCGGAACATTTCGAGCAGATGATGCGATTAATACTGAGAGACCGAAATCATCCCTGTGTTATTGCGTGGTCATTGGGGAACGAGGAGTGGGCAATTGAAGGGAATATTAAAGGAGAACGAATTACCTCAACCATGCAGGATTTCGCGCGCCGTCTGGACAGCACCCGCCCCATTACTGTAGCAAGTTCCGGCGGTTGGGGACAGGGCGTTTCAGTACCAATAGAAGTAATGGGATTCAATTATCTTGTACAAGGAGATATAGATGAGTTCCACAAAGAATTCCCCGACAAACCCGGTATGGGAACCGAAGAAACGACCGGGGCGGGAACTCGAGGCATCTACGAAGATGACTATGAAAACGGGCACATGGCTCAGATGGACCGTACATCGGAGGAAGCAAGCATTGAACGCGGAATTAAATATTATAATTCAAGAAAGTTTCTCGCGGGACTGTTTTTCTGGACTGGGTTCGATTACCGCGGCGAGTCGAGGCCCCTGGAGTGGCCTGCCGTAAGTTCCCGGTACGGAATTCTTGATTTATGCGGGTTTCCCAAGGACGTATTTTATTATCTTCAATCCGTTTGGACGGACGAGCCAGTGCTTCATATCTTTCCGCACTGGAATTGGGATGTAAAAGAATCTGATAAAGTAAATATCTGGGCATACAGCAATTGTGATGAAGTAGAACTTTTTCTAAATGATAGAAGTCTCGGCAGAAAGCCGATGGAAAAACTTTCTCACATAGAATGGGATGTAGGTTACCAGCCGGGAGTGCTTTTAGCCCGGGGCTATAAAAATGGAAAAGAAGTAATAACTCAAAAACTTGAAACGACCGGCAAGCCATCTGTTATTAAATTAATACCCGATCGATTAACTATAAAAGCAGACGGGGAAGATGTATCTGTTATAACCGTTCAACTTGAAGATGAGAAAGGAAGAGTTGTGCCAACAGCAGGTAATGAAATATCGTTTACTATTAAGGGAGCAGGGAAGATTATCGGTGTGGGAAACGGTAATTCCGCAAGTCATGAAGACGACCGTTTCCTTGCGATGATAAAAACCTCAAAAATCGAAAATCTAAAAGAACTGGCAGTTAATAATCTGAAGAATCGTCCCGAAACAGCACTGGGGTTTAACGATTCGGATTGGAAAGCGGCATTCACAACTCAAAGTGAAGATTGGAGAGTGTATACAGATTCATTAATCGTCGTAAGAGGTACTTTTTTACTTCCTGAGTTTACAAATGAAACTGAAATAAATCTCTTTACCAAAAGTATTGTAGAAAATCAAACAATTTTCGTGAATGGTCACTTGATTGCTAAAAATGTAAAAAGGGATGCTCCGGGTCAATCTTATCGTCTGAAACATGATATAATTAAACCGGGAAGGAATGAATATGCCGTAACCGGAAAGAGATTCAGAAAAAGTCATCAATGGGACGAGCCGAACACCGATCCCGGTCTCCTCCAGGTAGTCTATCCCCCAGAGCAATGGAAACGTAAAGTTTTTAATGGCCTGGCTCAAATTATTGTACAATCGGAGAAGAAAGCGGGAGATATATCCTTAATCGCAACATCTCCAAGTTTGAAAACCGGAAGCGTTAAGATTCAAACTAAATCCGTAAGATTAAGACCCACGGTTCAGGTAAAATGAAACGAACTGCTTAGAGAAAATAGAAGGGACAGAAATATACTGAAAATATAGGCTTTTTTCCTAACTTACTTTCTGTGCATATTATGAAAACTTGCTAAATACTTGACAAAGATGTTTGTTTGGGTACTTTTTAACAAATGAAAAAAAGCTTTATCGTTATTTTTCTCAGTCTAATAATTGTTGTTTTGGGCTATATTCTTTTTCTTGAGTTTCAGGTAGGTTTTAAACCTTCTAAACAGTTTGCTATTAAAGTTGCCGAAGAAGAATTTTATACAACGGAAAAAATTTCTAAAACTTTCCCATCCGATAGACCATTGCAAATAGAACGAGGTCCTCAAAATAACTTATGGTTTTCTACCAGGAGAATTTTATGTAGCTATGATGGCAAAAAATTTAAAAAATACAATTTAAAAGATATCTGGTATCTGAAAACAATAAGAAATAGATTGTTTGCCGGCACTAAAGGAAAATTCTATATTTTAGAAAAAGGAAATTATTCCCAGATTGAATTGCCTAACAAGCAGGATTTTGTAAGAGGAATTGTTGAGTATAACTCAGAAAAAAAACGGTTTTTTCTTGGAGGTGATAATCTTTACCTCCAGATGGGTAATTCATGGAAATCAAAAAAAGTTCAGGGATTTATAAAAGATATAGCACCATTTGACGACAGCAGGATTCTCGTTTGGGTGACAGAGGGGTTCGATAACAAAGGGCTGTTTCTTTGGGACGGAGAGACTTTATCTAAAGAGGATCTTCCTATAGAACTAAAGAGTAATGAATTAGAAATACTATATGTGGGTAGGAAGGGAGATGTTTGGTTAAAAGAAGGCAATAAAAAGTATAATAGGACTTCAGAAAAATCCAAATATTTTGTTTCGTCTAGCAGGAATAAAGCGTTTTTACCATGCGAATATAAAGTCAATATTGAAAAAATGTGTGAAGATATAAAAGGCAAAAAGTGGGCAATTATTAAAAAGGATTATACGCATTACGGAATTGCGAGTTTCGATGGTAAAGAATGGAAGGAAGTAGATATATCAGGCTTTGATTCGTTTTCCAACTTTGACGATATGACTGTGGATAAAAATGGAAATATTTTCTTTCAGGTTATAGGCAAACATTTCTATAGAATAGATATTGATGCGGGTAATGTTGAAAAGATTGTCCCCACAGGGCTTCTTTCTAATGACATTTCAGTAATTCGTTACATTAACGGTAAATGGTTTATTGGGACAGAAAATGGTCTTACAATTTTTGACGGTAACGAGTGGAAGGGATACCCCACTGCTGAGTATATAATAGATATACAAAAAGACACGAAAGGGGAAATTTACCTTCTCTCTAAATCAAGTATTCTTAAATATTCAGGAGGTGAATTAGAAAAGATAACGGATCTGCCTCCTCTTAGAAAAACAAAAATAACTTATGCTTCCGGAAATTTCCGTGAGATAGAAATAGATGAAGAAGGAAATATCTGGCTTCTTACACGCTTCGACCTCTATCTATATAATGAGGGTTTCTGGGTCTGTTTCGGGGAAGAGGCTGGTTTTGATGTTGAATTGAATACCTTTTCCCGGGAAGATGATATTTTCTGGATTGGTGGAGAGAGAAATATTTATGAATTTAAAAAAGAGAGAGTTATAAAGAAATTTTCTATACCTGGCGAATTCCCGGGCAGCAAAATCACAGATTTTGCTAAAGGGGGGAGAGGTCAGCTTATTGTTGGTACTGATGGAGGACTTCTTCTGTTCAAATCTGGAAAATTTAAAGACCTTTTAGGAGATTTTATTCCGGAGGATGAAGTGACACAGGTTGAGAATGGGATTTGTGATGATGTCTGGTTTACAGTACATAATGATGATCTGCGCCATTTAAATATAAATAGCGGTGTTATTTCAAGAATTTCTCAAAAGTCTAAGGTTGAAATTTCGCATCCGGAATGTTTCGGTGTTGACCCGAGTGGAAATGTTCTTGCTGGAAATAATTTTGGTGGGATACTTAGTCTTTATAAGTTTGATTATCCTGAAAAGCCGGGTTTAGGCTCTTCAGGGAACTGGTTTAAAAAATTGATATCTAAAATTCATAAGGTTAGTGATTTTCCGGAATCAGAACCTGTTGAATTTAAAACTTATCCTGCTTCCGTTAAGGAAACATCTACCGGCGACTCAAAACCTACTGAGGTTAAACCCCATGTTTCTGCTCGTAAGGATATATCACCCGGTGACGTTGTATGGGAAATAAAATCAATGTATAATGTTAGAGTGAAACCGATTATATATGAAAATTACCTTGTTTTTTGCGGTGAAAATTTACTTTTATCTCTAATTGACCTTGAAAAAAGGCAAGTTTTGTGGACAAAGAAAGTAGATGATGGATACGGATACATATCACCTGTAATTTATAATAAAAGGATTTATGTGGCGAGTAAAAATCTTTATGTTTATGAATTTCCTTCAGGTAAATTATTAAATACAATTCCAATTGAAGCTAACGATATGAAATTATATAAGAATGAGATATTCGTTTTAACTCGAAATAACCTTATTGTTTACGATACTAGAAGGCTTAAGAAAATTAAAGAAATCGAAAAAGGCGGAGATAATTTAATTGTTAGAAACGACCGACTCTGGATATTGACCAGTCACGATTGGATATGCTACTCTATTGAGGGCAATTTACTCTGGAAAAGAGAAAATCCTCATTCTTACGGAGCCCTTTCTAATCGTTCTAAACCAAGCTATGTAAATGATACTATTTATTTATATGCTGATACTCTTGTGCTTGCCATTGATGCGAGTAACGGAAATCTGCTACAAAAGTATAATCCTTCTTCTAGAATATTTACCAGCCCTATTGTTTCGGAAAATGGAGTAGTTTTTGGTACGCCTCACAAGGGTCTTTTCTGTTATGGTAAATCAGGGTACCTTAAATGGAATAAAGAATATCCCTGGTTAAACGTGCCGAAGATTCTTGCAGACCCCGTTATTAAAGACGATGTTGTTTACGCGGCTTCTTTTAAAGATAGTGTTTTTGCTTATGATATTAATACGGGTAGTGTTATATGGAAAAGGAGTCTATCCCAACATCTGTCTACCCCGCTCGTTACCTATAAAGATTTACTTATTATCGCTGAAGGTAAAGTATATGCGATTAAAATGTAATTTATTTTTTCTTTCTATTTTTATACTGTCCGCCTGTTTGAAAGGTTCCGAAGACAAGTATAATGAAAAGTGGATTATTAAGGATGCGAGAAAGCAGGTTCTTAATGTGAGGAATACCTCAAAGGGTATCCCTATTGAAGATATCAGGGAAATGAAGTGTGGGAAAGAAGGTTTTATCTGGTTTCGTGGAGGTAATGATAAATTATGTAGTTGGAAAGATGAAGAATGGAGAATTTACGATTTTAAATGTAAAAAGATACGTTTATCTTACGGCAAAGTTCTTCTTATAAATTATGATAATATACGAACTTTGCGAAAAGGGAAAATTGAAAACATCGATTTCGAATATAAACAATGGGGAGGTATTGCAGATGCCGCAGTGGACCGTGAAGGTAAAATATGGGCCATCTTTACCAGAGGTATATTAATTTATGATGGTAAAACTTTTAACCCTATTCCTTTCCCCGAAAGATTTCTTACTCAAGACCTCTCTATAGCAGTTTCGGAGGATAATGAGGTCTTTATTTGTAATTATATGGGCCTTTTTAGAATGGATGGAAAAAAACTTTTAAAAGTAGTTACTCCAGAAATCTTTGAAAGTGCAAATATGCTTTCACTTTTCACTTCTTCAAAAGGAATTGTCTGGGGAAATGTAAGGCGGAAAAATCAGTATTTTGTTTTTTCTTATAATAATGGCGAATTTAAATTCTGGGAAAAAGAGAGGAAAACTGAAGGGTTCATAGAAGATTTCAAAGGGACTATTTATACTTCTAATTTTATTTCCACTTATTATCCTACTTTCCTGGGTTTTGAGTATTTTGATGGTACTAATTGGAAGAAAATAAATTTGTATGGTTTGGATTCTCTTCTTATGAAAAAAATTAAACTTGAAGAGCTGTCATGGTTTGATAGAAACGAGGCAGTTCTTCAAGATAAAAATGGGGATTACTGGGTCCTTGGTGGGGAATTATTAAGATATTCGGGTGATTTGAATAAGTTTGAGATTGTACGCCCAGAAGAAGGTCTTATTTCTGATAAAATTAATGGTATAAGCTATTTAGATAAGAAATGGTTTATTGCGACTCCAAAGGGACTTTCGGTTTACGACGGAAAAACCTGGCGGTCTTTTTTTCTCGGAGAAATTTACGATATGACTTTCACGAAAGAAGGTTCTGTATACGCGCTTGGTAAGGAGAAAATATTTATAATGGGAGATAAAATTGTAGATACTTTAGAACTTCCTTTGCAAACCAGAGACTGGTCGAAATTGGCATTGAATAACAAAGACTTTCTTTTGAGTAAAGATACGCTTTTGTTGGCGAGTTTTAATGATTGCTGGATACGAGATAATTCTTTAGAAGGAAAAGTTGTTGGAATAAGTAAAGCCGATAGAGGTTTTTGGGTCGCGGAGGAAGACAATGTCTTTAATTTTAGCGATAAAGGTAAGAAAATGATGGAGAATTGGGGTTCTTATCTTCCGGGAAAGATTAATTGTCTAAGCGCTTTTTCAAGGAATGGTTTTCTTCTTGGAACATCTACGGGGATTTATTCTTATAGAGAAGATAGTGCGGAAAATCTTTTAGGTAAGGAATTAGGAGATATCTTAAATCTTAGGGAGGGAGTATTTAACGATATATGGATAATATCCGAAAAGAGCCCTCACTTAAATAGATTAGAACTTTTAGAAGAAAAGGTTTATCCTATTGATGAAAAAGTGAGTAAAAATGTGTTTTTTGATGTTGATGATAACGGAGATATCTTGGCAGGGAAGGACGGATTGATTTTTTTTGATTTTGATTATGAATGTGTGAAGAAAGAAAAGATAGTTCAGGAAAGGAAAAGCTGGCGAAATCCCTTGCAGCCTTTCTTGAGCGTAATAAGAAAAAAAATATCAAATAAATTCAAAGAGTGTGACCTTAAACCGCCTTTAAAAGTCAAAATACATAAAAACTTAAATAGAAAATTAAGAATACCGCCTGCTGCTTCCGAAGACAATCTTTTTTTTCTTGATGAGGATGGATATTTAATAAAATTTGATTTTTTCAAGGAAGAGTTTTCATGGAAAGTTCCCTTGAAAGACGAAAAAATTTTTAAGGAAGTGAAATACCATAACGATAGAGTTTATCTGTTGGGTTTTAATTTATTAGTGTTTGACTCTAATAATGGGGATATTTTGTACGAGATGCCATTCTATGCTGAAGATATAATTATAAAGGATAATATTTTGTTTGTTTTGTGTAAAAACCTAATCAGAATTATTGAGTTAAGTGAGAACAGGTGGGATGAAGTAGGCCGGATTAATCTTCATACAATCAATAATAGGATTTTTACAGGTGGTGAATCGATGTTATATGTGTTTTCAAAAAATTCTCAACAAGTTTTTACGGAAGATAACAAACTGATATGGGAAAATAAGAGATTATATAATAATAAGATCAAGCCTATTTTTTTTAAAGATTGTATTGTTTATTCAAAACTCGACACCCTGATTGCTATAGATGGTAAGACCGGAAACATAAGATGGAAATTTGAAACCGGTAGTGATATTGTTTCTAATATAGAGGTTGCTGGTAACAGAGTTTTATTTGGTGATAGTAGTGGTTGTGTTTCTTGCCTCATTGAAGGAGAAGAAAAGTGGAGAATAGTACTTCCAGAGAATACCTTAGGAAAAGAAAATTTCAAATTCTATCTGAGAGTAAGTAAAGATTTTCTTTATGTAGTTATGAGTTCGGGTAAGATTTTTTCGTATGATTTAAAAAATGGGGAATTGTCCTGGGGATACTATGAAATTCATAGTCTTAGTTTTCAGCCTGTACTAAAATGCAATAAAATTATATTAATAAAAAAGAAGGGAGTTTTATATGTTTTGGGTAATTAGTTCTTTTGTGTTTTTTATTTCGGGTGCAAATAGTACACCACGGGATTTATCTGTAAGATTCAGGAATTTAGCAGAAGAATCAACTCGTGGAAAAGACTCATGGAAAAAAGGTTTTAAAGTTTTAGATTCGTTAGCAAGTTTTGAAGAAAAGGCAATTCCTTATATTCGGAGTTTTTTAGATTCGATAGAGCAGGAAGATAGAAGTTATTTATATGTTCATTTAAATACAACGCTTGATAAAAACCCGCAATTTGGAGAAATTCTTCTTCCTTCTTTGCTCGATTTCCTTGAGAGAGCTTCAGATAAAAAAAAGAAGGAGTACATTCGCCTGCTGTCGAATATTAAAAATAAGAAAGCAATAAACTTTTTAAAGAAGGAGATCAAAAGCAGGAATTTTATAGCAGTAAACGTTCTATTCAATATGGAAACGCAAGAGGCAATAACTGAGATTAAAGAGATTCTTTCAGATGAAAACTCGAAAAACGATTGGGTGAATTTTTTGAAGGTGATTCCATATTACACTCGTCGGGGAACTTTACGGGAAACCCTTTACCCCGAATTATTGAATATTTTGTGCGATATTGAGAGTGAAAAGGAAGCTAAATGTATTTCCGCGAGATTTTTGACGCAAGAAGGGAAAATAGAAGGAATCGATTGGCTTTTCCGGTATTTTTCTTTTGAAAGACATATGTTAGAGGCGGCACCTTATAAAAGAACACCCTTTTACAACTATATTTCTACAGATAGAGCATTCTTCCAATATTTTTTCCCTTATCTTGGAGATTCTGATGAGAAATTTAGATACAGTGTTTTTTATGCTTTAGAAAAAGTTAAGTTAACTTCTTTCCAAAATTTTTTGAGAAATTTTACAAATGATCCAAATTCACAGATTAGAGAACTTGCTTCCCGTAGCTATGTTATTTATCCTCACGAGGAAGATAGTTTTCTGTTCTCTATACCTCCCTTTTTTGAAAATAAAATTTCAATAAACGGTAAACTATTCAGAGTTATTAAAGCCCCTTCTTCTTATCAGCAGTTTTATCTTGTAGGTAATGATTCAATCTATGAATTCCATTCGAAAAAAATAGTAAAAAGATGGAAGGTACATGAATATCCGAGATTATGTACAGCAGTTTCAAATAAACTTATATATGGGACGGATGATTTATTATGGGTTCAAGAAAATGGACGAATAAAAGAAGGTTTTCCTTTGAGGCTTCCTTCTAACCCTATTTATTCTATTTCTGCTAATAATGACTATATTTTCGTGTCAAGCAAAAAAGAGGTTTATATAATAAACTTTACGGGAAAAATCATAGATAGCTACACGATGGATAATTTATATTTTCCTTCTAATCTTTACGAAAAGGACCCGGTAGGGTATAGTAAAGGTAAGTTATACTTCTTCCATTATTTCTCCAACCTTAACAAGATTGGCATAAAAGAATTTACGCTTGAGGCGGATGGAAATATCGGAGACCTGGATTATGATGGCAATATGGAAGTAGTAATGCTAAAGAAAAATAATTTAGAAATATATTCTCCGGGAAAACAAGATTTCCGAAAAATACTGCCATATAACGGAGAAGAACCAAAGGAAATGAAGTTTGTAAATTTAGATAACGATGGGAATAAAGAAATAATAGTCCTTACCATGAGAAATAAAATTTTAATTTATAAGCCCTCTAAAGACAAATCCAATTATGAAGAATTGGATTTTCCCGGTAATGCCTTCCGTATACATGCGTTATGGAATAGTGGTGGAGAGGCTGTATTTGTAACAGGAACTAATGCGAGAAATGATGCGATAATCTTTGATTTGAAAACCAAAAAGAGTAAAAATATCCCTATACTTCCTTCGGCAATATTGCCGGAGTATTATAATAGAAAAATTAAATCTTTATTTTTGTTTACCCCATACATGGGATATTTGTATGAGATAAATATTGACTAAAAAGTATTTTAATTGTTATTACTTTTAAAGATATAGCTTACAATAAGAGAAACAACAAATAGCACGAATAACACGTATCTTTTTATTGTTTTTTTTGACCAGTGACTGGCGACTAGTGACTGATGACTCGGTGCTCAGCACCGTGCCCCTTGACTTCTTTGTGTTTTTTTTACAAACCAACTATCCCACGAACCAACTTACCAACTTGTACGTACACAAACCTATTGACATATCAGGTACGTACACTAAATTTCATACTATGAGTATAAG
>CAZQNI010000022.1:0-7728 GCA_964594255.1 uncultured bacterium
GGACTTCTATGCGAAAAAGTTAATTGCCTATTTTTTAAAACAAAGTCGCCGCCTACGGCGGCGTTTTTCTAAAGAAAAATCGAACCGGGTTTTTGTTTTTTTGAAACCAACTTTCAGCAATACGAATAATCCTTTATCTTGACATCTTTCCTTTATTTCCTTATACTTTGAACAGGGAGGTTTTTATGAAAATGTTATCGAAACTTCTTTTCGTTTTTCTTTTTGGAAGTCTTGGGCTGTTTGCTCAGATGCAAATATCAGACACTTTATACTTTGGTTCAAACCTATGTGATGTAGCTGTGGATGAGATAAATAATATCGTATACTGTTCAGATGAAACAGATAATTGTGTTTACGTTATTAATGGGAATACTAATACAATTGTTGATACTATCTTATTGCCGGGAAGCTATCCGAACAGTCTTGCTATTAGCAAAAATACGAATCACTTATTTGTCTGTTATTATTCTACTGATTCGGTTTCTGTAATAGATTGCGGTGCCGATTCTTTGGTTGTAAACGTTCCGGTTAATTCCCCGTTAGATGTATGTGTTAATGGTTCTACCAATTCGGTGTATATTGCTTGTTGGGATGAGGATACCAGCGTAACAGTTTTCGAAGATAATATTTGGTCTATAATTGGAACTATAAATGCCGGAGGAAACAGTAATAATATATGTATAAATGAGACGACTAATAAATGCTATGCAATACTCCAGGATGATAAAGAGACTGTTATAATTGATGGCTCTACTAATGCAATAATGGACACAATCCAAAAAGGTTACAGAGGTATTGAAGTAAACGAAACTACAAACGAGGTATTCTTAGCGGATATTAAGGGAGGGTCTCCCGATACATCTATTATTTTCGTTGTGGATGGCAATACAGATAAAATCATTGATTCATTAAGGGTTAAAGGGCAAATCGTGGATTTATGTGTAAATGAGGGAGACAATCGTGTTTATTGCGCTACCGAAAATCCCGGCTTTTTTTGGGTTCTGGATGGAATTACGAATACGGTAAGTGATAGTATGGAAGTCGAAGCTTTTCAAATTTCTTTGAACTCTGTTACTGGTTCAATCTACGTTACAACCTATGATTCCATATTATATATCTTAAATGATTTATCGGGAATCGGAGAAGATATAACCCCTGGTTTGTTTTCCTTATCTCCGGCGGAACCAAATCCTTTCATCACCAAAACAACCGTTAGGTATGAATTGGGAAAAACGGTTAAGGTAGATATTTCTGTTTACAACATGCTCGGGCAAAAGGTGAGAGACCTTTTTTCGGGGAGACAATCTCCCGGCGTTTATTCAGTTAACTGGAATGGGTTGGGGAATGCGGGAGAAAAACTATCTTCGGGGATTTATTTTGTGAGAGTTGAGGCAGAAGATAAAGAGGCTTCAAGGAAAGTTACACTTGTGAAGTGAGTTGATCTTTTATAATTATGTGTAAGGAGGATTTATGAATCATTTATCAAAGTTTACTTTAGTCTTTCTTTTTGGAACCGTTGGTTTATTTGCGCAACCGATGCCTTCTGATCCGGACTGGAGGATGTTACAGCATGATATATATCATACCGGACTATCTCCACTTCAGGGAGATATGGATACGTGTTATGTGATGTGGGCTTGTACTTTAACAGACAGTAGTTTTCAAGAAGGAGCACCGATTTCCATCGGAGATGTAGATGGAGATGATATTCTCGAGGTTGTCATTCTTGGTGAACATAGACCTTATGATGGCTTGTACGTTATAAACGGTAACAACGGTAGTGTTCAATGGTCTGATACTTCATATGAAGGTTGGTGTACGCCTCTAATCGAAGATATTAACGGAGATGGGACACGAGAGATAATTTTTCACAGAGACTTTGATTCTACTTTGTCTGCTTTGAACGGTGAAGATGGCAGTATTTTATGGGAATATACGACAGCAGCAGGAGGATATGATCATGCATTTAGCCCTGTTTGTGGTGATATAGACGGGGATGGAAAGCTTGAAGTGGTATTTGGTTTATTCTATGATGGCAAAATATATGCTATTGAGGGAGAAAATGGTTCGTTCAAATGGTCATATACGGCAGGAGGGGATGTAGGGATTCCTGCACTTGGAGATGTTGACAGTGATGGAAAATTGGAAGTTGTTGGGAATTCCGATAGTACCGTATACGCATTAAATGGAGAAGACGGATCTCTTTTGTGGTCATATGAAACGAATGGAATGAGTGAGGCATTTTTTAGTCTTGGAGATATTGACAATGATGATTCCCTTGAAGTAGTCTTTGGTTCCGGTGATAACAAAGTATGTGCTCTTGAGGGAGGGGATGGTTCGTTCAAGTGGGCATATACAATGAGTAATGTTTTAGGAGATCTTAGTGCTCCGGCTATCGGTGATATAGAAGGAGATGGAACACTCGAGATAGTTGTAAGATCGGAGGCTGATACGATTTATGCCTTAAACGGAGAGGATGGCAGTTTTATCTGGTCTTGTGAAGCTGGTAACTTTAATAATAGTGGTTTAGTTCTTGGCGATGTTGATGGAGATGGGAGACTTGAGGCAGTATATCAAGTGTATGGTTCAACTGCTGCATGTAATGGCGAGGATGGGAGTCTTCTCTGGTCATTTACTTTTCCTGGTGAGGTAAATTATTCGACCCCCGCTCTTGCTGACATTGATAATGACGGTAAGCTTGAAGTAGTTTTTTCTGAGGATAATGTAGTGTATGCCCTGAATGGAGAAGAATCGGGGATTGAAGAAAAAATAAGTACTGGTTTGTTCTACTTATCCACAGCTGACCCAAATCCTTTTACCTATGAAACAACAGTTAGGTATGAATTGGGAAAAGCGGTTAATATAGATATTTCCGTTTATAACATGCTCGGACAAAAGGTGAAAGACCTTTTTTCGGGAGATAAGTCTTCCGGTGTTCATTCGGTTAGTTGGGATGGCACAGGAGAGTCAGGGAAGATACTGTCATCAGGGATTTATTTCTTGAGAATTGAGGCGGGTGATAAAGAGGCGTCAAGGAAGGTTACACTTGTAAGGTGAGTTAAATAATCTTTTATAATTATGTGGTAAGGAGGGTTTATGAATCATTTATCAAAGTTCACTTTAGTTTTTCTTTTTGGAAATGTTAGCCTATTTGCTCAACCGATGCCTTCTGATCCGGACTGGAGAATGTTTCATCATGATATCTATCATACCGGACTATCTCCGCTTCAAGGGAATATGGACACTTGTTATGTAATGTGGGCTTGTACTTTAGCGGAAAGTTTTTATCAACCAGGGGCTCCCGTTTCCATCGGAGATGTAGATGGTGATGGTATTCTTGAGGCTGTAGTTCTTGGCGAATCCGACGGTTTGTATGTTATAAACGGTAATGATGGTAGCGTTCAGTGGTCTGACACTGCTTATGGTGGTTGGAGTATGCCTCTTATTGAAGATATTAATGGAGATGAGACAGAAGAGATAATTTTTTGCAATCACCGGGATTCTACTTTATATGCCCTGAACGGAGAGGATGAGAGTATTTTGTGGGAATATAAAACGAGTTATCGTGCTTGGGGAAATCCCGTTTGTGGAGAAGTAGATGAGGATGGGAAGTTAGAGGTTTTTTTTGGTTCGCTTGACGGTAAAGTTCATGCCCTAAACGGAGAGGATGGGAGTTTTATTTGGTCTTATACTACAGGGGGAATTATTGAATTAGCGGACCCTGCACTTGGCGATATAGATAACGATGGTAAATTAGAAGTAGTTTTCGGTAGTAATGATAATTGTGTTTATGCATTAAACGGAGAGGATGGTTTCTTTATTTGGTCTTACACGACTAGTAGTGCAATTTGGTCACCTCCAACCCTTGCCGATATTGATAATGATGATTCTTTAGAGGTTGTTTTTGGCTCACGTGATTATAATGTCTATGCCCTTGAGGGAGATGATGGTTCGTTTAAATGGTCGTATACGGCTGGGGATGCAATTTTTGGGTCTCCGGCTGTCGGCGACATCGATGAGGATGGGTTGCTTGAGGTAGTTGTGGTATCAGACGATAACAAGGTATATGCGTTAAACGGAGAGGATGGCAGTTACATTTGGTCCTTCGAAGCTGTTAGTTCCTTTAAGAGTAGCCCTGTTCTTGCTGATATAGATGGAGATGGGAAACTTGAGGTAGTGTTTGGATCTATACATAGTATGGATGAGAATCCAGGTGTTGTATATGCATTAAACGGAGAAGACGGGAGCCTTCTCTGGGAGTTTGTACCCGCAGGAGATGGGATATGGTATTCGACCCCCAGCCTTGCTGATATTGATAATGATGGCAAGCTTGAGGTAGTCTTTGGAAATTACGTCGGTGAACCCTGCATAGTTTATGCGTTAAATGGAGAAGAATCGGGGATCAAAGAAGAGAGAATTACAGGTTTGTTCTACTTGTCTCCGGCAGATCCGAACCCTTTTACTACTAAAACAACTGTTAGATATGAATTGGAAAAAGCGGTTAATATAGATATTTCCGTTTATAACATGCTCGGACAAAAGGTGAAAAACCTCTTCTCGGGAAAACAGTCTTACGGTATTCACTCGGTTAGTTGGGATGGAAGGGGTGAATCAGGTGAGGTACTGTCATCGGGGATTTATTTTGTGAGAGTTAAGGCGGGAGATAAAAATGCTTCAAGGCAAGTGATGTTTGTGAGGTAAATGCAGGAGATTTAAGCTTATACCTTATATTTAACCATTATTTTTAGTTGGCACAAGCCAAGTGTATTTAATGTGCAGAAAACAAAGTCACAGACTTCGTCTGTGTTTTTTGAAAGAAAAATCAAACCGGTTTTTTTGTGTTTTATATCTTTTTCATCAGATTAAACTCTCTTAGAGTCTTCAAATAAAAGGATAGGGATAGAAAATTTGCCGAAGGCAATTTGGGTTAGTGAGACGAACTACAAACTCTTTATTAGGCTATATGGAAATTACAATTAAACTAATTTCACTTATATGCACTGGAACTAGTTTTATACTATAATTCTTTTAGTCTTTCTATGTTCTTAAAAAAAAACTAAGTAGAGATGAAAAATCTCTACTTATATATAAATCCTATTGAAAATTGAGTATGAGAGTTTCTATTAATAGAAAAGGCAGTTCCTATACCATAGTCAAAAGTAACCCAAAATCTGCCAGATAAAGGAATGAGAATTCCTGCTTCTAGTATCCATCCGATCGTTTGTTCCTGTTTAATTAAATCTACAGCATTAAAAGAGATTCTAATTTCATTGTAAAATTTAGGAGAAGGGAAAACCCATAGTTGCAATCCCGTTAGTACAAAAAATTCTCTTTTATCAAGATTCGTAGAATCAACTGTTGAGTAATTCATACCGAATTCTCCGAATAAGCTCCCTAAAGCATAGTCTGGGGATAGTTTTGGGAATTCTAGAGAAGTTCCAAAAGTCCCGGCGATGCCTTCCTGTAATGTCAAACATAATCTTCCTCTGCCGCCGTCTATCACCTGACTATAATTTAGTAATGGAAATAAAAAAATAATCAGAGAAATAAATGAATAAATCCTATAAATTCTTGCCATGCTTCCTCTTTTTAAAATTTTTGGCCACTGCTATCCAATCCGTATCTGTTATATCTTTTTCTTTCACTAGACTTAAAATTTTAGTTGTGGTCTTCCTTACACCGCTAGAGTCGTCTTGATAATTTACAGAAACTTGAATCTCATCATAAACATTGGGGAATAATTCCAAAAAACAGTCCCTGAGCTTTTCCCAAAAAAAAGGATCCTTTTCTTTCCATATCTTCCAGTTCTCTTTCTTTATGAAAGATTCAATCTTCTCTTTTATATCCTTATCTACAGTTTTTCCATTTAATTGGCTGTATATATCTTCAAAGAATTTAGGACTGTCTAACTTTATAGGAATTTTGAGAAATCTTTGTGTCTTACTTGGATGCCATCTTGTCTCTAATACTGGAAATTCCGTAATACAGAGGGGTATGTCTATCGCATATGGTTCTGCAGGATTTCCTCCAAAGAAATATTCACCCTTTGTACCATTTCTATTGCCAAGTAATAGATTGCTAATCTTTAGGTCTATCGCTTTCGTTCGATGTAGTATAGTATTATGATATAACCATAAAACAATATAACACATGCTATCACTAGTGTTTTTGACAACTGCTGGAAACACCTCCATTTTGGGCCTCCTTATTAGGTGATAAAAAAGATATATAAATGAAGCAATAATGGAACCAACAATTCCCAAAATGAGGGATTCGCATTTGAGAGTGGATGGAACTATTATTCGAAAAAAATCTTTTAGAATCTCAAAAGTGTTAGTCATCCTTCACCGCTTTTATTTTCTCATGTCGCTTAATTTAAGTATTTCATATGTAAAGTTTTATACAACTGCAATTTAGAACTATCTCATAAGCTTGCTTATATAAACTCTCTGGGTGATTTTTTATTATATAACAATAGTATTATAAAGTTTATTTATTCTTTGTCAATAAGACAAAAGAAGCATAAGTTTTGATTTTATTTCTGTTTTCTCTTGACAAGTCTCTAATAAACATTAAGTTTTAAACAATGCCCAATTATTTCATATACGCCCGTAAATCTACAGACGAAGAAGACAGGAAAAATTAGGCGTTAGATATCAGGTTTTAGGTCTTAGTTAAACCAAAAAGTCAAAATCTCTGTGGTCTCTGTGTCTCCGTGTGATATAATTGGCTGACTCTTTCGCCAATCTTTTTTGAAGAAAACTGGTATGAAAAGTACCAGTTTTGGGAAATAAATATGTTTTTTATTCAGAAAATTAAAAAACTGAAATTTTGACGGGATAAAAATCTCCTAATTGAGAGAGTCGGTAAAAAATTTTTCTGATAATTATCTAACTTTGAATCGAAGAAAACTTAAAAACCCCACCACACATGTACCCCTTTTTATGCACAATGGCTTTTTCTGCTTAATTTGAACACCAGAGGGACAAGGAAAACTTTTCCGTTATTTAAGATTTTTTTTTATTTTATTAATATAACCTTACGTGTTTCGGAAAATGCTTTTCCGTTCGCATCCATTCTGACGAAATATACTCCTGTGGGTGTATCATTCATATCGATTTTTATCGAATAAACTCCCGCTTGTTGTCCCCCGGAAAACTCTTTTACTACTTTTCCGGATACGTCGTATAGAGATAATCTGACTTGAGCCTTCTCGGGAAGAGTATATCTAAGTTTTAAATTCTTATCCCCTGTTATCCCTTTTACGTTTATCGAATAAACTTTTGGTAATTCAGATGAAACTCCAGAACCGTCGACAGATACATTTATTGGTCTCGAATAAAGGGTTAACTCCGTAGCCACGGTATTGGTGATTTCACAGATATAAGACCCTGTATCACCTGAAGAGACAGAATCCATTATATAAGCGCTGTTTGTTGCCCCGGGAATAATCGAACCGTCTTTTTTCCACTGGTATTCATTATGTTCACCACCAACAGTAACTGATATTGTAAGAGATGAACCTATGTTCACTGTCGTATCCTGAACTTCACCGACGCTGTCCTGTGGAGAGTATGTAAAATCCATACTTGGGACACCAATGTTGGGTTCGATGTCCTCAAAGGTGAATTGGTTGGTTTGAATTCTTAAGTACCTTAATGAGGACAATGCCGATAGATCAGGTAAATCTATTAAATTATTGTTGTAAAGATTCAAATAAGTTAAATT
>CAZQNI010000022.1:7828-12711 GCA_964594255.1 uncultured bacterium
CGACAAATTTCCGATCTCCGGAGGGATTTCCCCTGTAAGCTGATTGTTGTTAAGATACCAATTAGTTAAATTCGACAAATTTCCGATCTCCGGAGGGATTTCCCCTGTAAGCTGATTGTTGTTAAGAGTCCAATAAGTTAAATTCGCCAAATTTCCGATCTCCGGAGGAATTGAACCTGAAAGCTGATTGTCGGAAAGCCGCAATTCCTGCAAATTCGTAAGACCGCCGATCTGCGGAGGAATTGAACCTGAAAGCTGATTGTCGGAAAGATCCAAATAAGTTAAATTCAACAGACCGCCGATCTCCGGAGGGATTGAATCGGTAAGCGGATTGTCGGAAAGATCCAAATAAGTTAAACTATCTATATTGCCAATTGATGAGGGAATAGTCCCTACTAAATAGTTATTATTCAAAACCAGTTGCGTTACACGATCATTAGTAACTGTGACACCATACCAAGTATCTAAAGGACCGCTTTTCCAGTTATAATTAATATTCCAGTTATCACCATCGGTACTATCATACAACTCAACAAGAGCAAGAGAATCTTGAAGTCTTCCTTGAGCGAAAACCGAATTGACATTTATGCCGAGAAGAAAAAATAGCGATACGATAATTTTTTTATACATTGTTACCCTCCTTTTATTTTTGATTTAATTGTAATATCAATGGTAAGGGTTTTTTAGTTTATGTCAACCCGAAGTGGCTGTTTGAATCAGTATCAATGCTTTTTTATCCACCCTTGAATCGAAAAAAACATACCAAGCCTAATACACCCTTATTTATTGCTACATTATTAAGTGTCTTTTTATATTTTGTCAAATACTATCTTCTAAAGGTTAAGATTCCCTAATTTTCAGACAAAATAGTATTTGACAAAACAAAAAGAATCTATATAATATAATAAACAATAAGGAGGAGTTATGAAGAAATTATTCTTGGTTTTATTTTTAGTTTTATTTTTATTTGTCAGGTGTGGAGATAAGGCAACAGGACCAGAAGAGGATGTCCCGGGTACCCAGAAATGGGCTTTTTCAACCGGAGATGATGTGTGGTCTTCCCCTGCTATAGGCTCAGATGGTACCATCTATGTGGGGTCCAATGATAACAATCTCTACGCGACAAACCCGGACGGTACCCAGAAATGGGCTTTTTCAACCGGAGATATCCTGTTTGGCTCCCCTGCGATAGGTAGTGACGGTACCATCTATGTTGCCATGGATAGCAATCTCTATGCAATAAACCCGGACGGTACCCAGAAATGGGCATTCGAAACCGGGAATTTTGGGTGCTCCTCTCCTGCGATAGGCTTAGACGGTACCATCTATGTGGGTTACTCTGATTATAACCTCTATGCGATAAACCCAGATGGGTCCCAGAAATGGATATTCGAAACCGGAGGTCTCATGTGGTACTCCCCTGCGATAGGCTTAGACGGCACCATCTATGTGGGGTCCGATGACAAAAATCTATATGCGATAAATCCGGATGGTTCCCAGAAATGGGCATTTGAAACCATAGGTCCTGTGTCTTCCTCTCCTGCGATAGGCTCAGACGGCACCATTTATGTAGGTTACTCTGATTATAATCTCTATGCAATAAACCCGGACGGCACCCAGAAATGGACGTTCGCGACCGGAGGTTGGGTGAACTCCCCGGCGATAGGCAGTGACGGCACCATCTATGTGGGGTCCCTTGATAACAATCTCTACGCGATAAACCCGGACGGCACCCAGAAATGGACGTTCGCGACCGGAGATTTCGTAGAGTCCACCCCTGCAATAGGCTCAGACGGCACCATCTATGTAGGGTCCAACGATTTCTTCGCGTTCTACGCAATAAACCCAGATGGGTCCCAGAAATGGCGAGCTTTCTCAACCGGAGAGGATGTGACCTCTTCCCCGGCGATAGGCAGTGACGGCACCATCTATGTGGGGTCTAATGATAACAATCTCTACGCAATCATTGGCTCTTCAGGAGGGCTTGCCAGCGGTGCCCCCTGGCCAATGTTTCGTCATGATTTGAGACATACCGGAGGAGCAGAGAATCCATAAGAAAACCCAATTAGTAAAATTCAATTATACACTGATTTTCATTAAAAATACCTTGAAGAAATCAACAGCTTGACCCAAAGTCCCTATATAACATTGTTTATCGAATGTATATTATTTAATTATTAATGTTTGATAAATTCTATTTATTGGAATAATGAGTTTTTTTACCTGTTAAAACTTAAACCTCAAATATCTAATTGCCTTGTTAACGTTTTCGCAAGGAGGTAGCGGCCATTTGAACGTATTAAATATTCAATACATAAAGATGTAACCTTATTAACACCATTAACCATTATAAGCATTATGTTTTTTAAACTTGGAGCCAGCCATTTAAAGAATATAAAACATTTGAACCATTATGGAATATGAGGTGCCCTTATAATTTTCAGAGGTTGTAGTACTTCCGAGTTTAAATTCTTCAAACTCATATGACGGTCTAATTAAGGTAAGCAAACGTATGTCAAAACAAGAACTCCCATATAATCTTCTTGTTCCAACTCCCAAATTGTAATGCAGGTCGCCTCCACCGTTGATAAAACCATCTCCCTCTCTATCGGTCAGATTGTACGAAAGTGTTGGGCCAATGCCGACGAAAGGAAAAACGAAAGCCTTTTCAACCCCCGCTTCATGTATATGCAATGGAAATAAGAATTTCATTTCAAAATCAAGATCCCAAATACCATAAGTCATGCCTGCGTGCAAACCGCTGCCAAAGGCATTTTCCCAACCTGCGCTACCAAATGAATATCCTGTGAGGCAAGAAATCGAGAGTCTTTCTAACAAGGAAATATGAATCCCTATATTTCCACTAAATTGAAGAGAGCTTTGCGTTACTTCACCCATTCCCATATCGCTTAATTCTTTAATATCAGCATTCCCGATTTGATGATATCCCAAGCCAAGACCAAAAGAAAAGTTGATTCGAGAGTCTTTTAGTTCATTTGATTTTCCTCTTTTCACTGATGTTTTTTTCTCTTTAATAGTTATCTCAAAGTTTTCAATATATTCTCCAATTTGTTTTATTCTCGATTCCTCCTGAGCTATTCGTTTGACCTCTTTCGCCTTATCAAAGTCCCAAATCGCCCGGTCATATTCCCCTTTCTCGTAGTAAGCAAACCCTCTATTGTATAAAACCTTAGAACCCTTAGTTTCTGTTTGATTTGCATAGAGTTTTACCCAAAAACAAGGAAAACAAAATATGGTTGCACCCAAAATTATGAGGGATGCTATTTTCTTTGACTTTTTTATGATTACCTCCTTTCGTTTTTTTAATTATCATTGTTTCTTTATAATTTACACAATTAAACTGTTGAGTCAAGCGCTTCATTCAGCTTCTTTACTTTCTTTTTTCTTTGTATTATATGTGCAATTGTGTGGAAACGAGGACTTAACTGAAAATGTGAAAAAATTGTTTTAGAAACAAGCAAATCTTAATCTTTTGTCAAAAAAACGTTTGACAAAACAGAAAAAATGTTTATAATTAAAGGTATCCATCGAGGAGGAGATACGAAACATTTTAAAAATTTGTTTTGGACAATTCCGTTTTTCGTAGTACTTGTTTTTCTCTGCTGCAAGGGAAAATCGTATCCAGACATCTCTGTTTTCCCAAGCTCCTTAAGTGAGACCTTGGATCATGGAGAAACATCTAAGAAGTGGATTATTATTTCCAACGATGGGGTTAGCTATTTGCCCTTTGATATTTCGATTGAATGGGAAGACACAATGCCTTTTTTAGGATTTGACGGAGTGGATGATTACGTTGAAGTACCGGATCATCCTTCTTTAAGTGCAATAGGAGGAGCCTTCACTCTTGAATGTTGGATAAACGTAGGAGAAGATCCAATTCGAGCACGAGAGATTTTAGGAAAATGGGGTAGTGGAGGTTCTTCAAATGATGAATACGGTCTGGATTTACCTTCCGGTATACTTGAGCTGGCAATATCCGGCACGAGCGGCGGTATGACCGAGATACAGACTGCTGCAATCACACCTAATACATGGACTCATTTTGCCGGAGTCTTCGATTCGGCAAGCGCCTCACTAAAGCTTTTCATTAATGGAATTTTAGAAACAAGTATGACTCCTTCAACACTTACAATGAACAGGGACACAGACCAACCTTTCCGTATGGGTACATACGATTTCTCCTTCCATCCTAATTTTAAGGGTCAGATGGATGAAGTCCGTATCTGGAATGTTGCGCGTACACAGGCAGAAATCCAGGCAGATATGAATCGGGAACTCTCGGGTACTGAATCGGGTTTAGTCGGCTATTGGAAATTCAATGAAGGCTCAGGTAATACTGTCTATGATTTCTCCCCTAATAATAATGATGGAACGTTACATGGCGGAGTAACACGTGGTGTAATGTGGCTGTCTATTGATACCACTTCAGCTATCTTGTCGGCAGATGACGAAGTAGTTGTGGAAGTTACCTTCGACGCAACCATCTTAGATGCTGGTAATTATAATTCAAATTTAATTATTTCCAGTATTGATCCAGATGAACCTGAAACAATAATTCCCGTACAGCTTACAGTTAGGTAAGCTGGCATCTGAAAAGATATAGATTAGAAAAAGTCCAAAGGATAATTAAGGAGTAAGGGAAATAGAAGTTTCAAAAATAGCGAAATAGGGGACGGTGCTTGACATTGTGACATTGCATTCTCAAAAACTTTCCCATAGAACTCCCCGAGAATCTCGAAAACAAGAAAAAGGATATATCAGTCCTTAGTCTGCCAGCCTACACACCACACTAAAAAAAGAGGGGATAAAACTTTCACTTCAAAAAGAAGAAAAAGAAAAGTTTGAAACAAAAATTGTTTTAG
>CAZQNI010000023.1:0-12346 GCA_964594255.1 uncultured bacterium
GGCGAAGTTAAAGTTATTCTTTTTAATTTTAGTAAAGAAAAATTTGAGGTAAAAAAGGGAAATAGAATAGCGCAATTGATTGTTTCTAAGGTCGAAAAGGTAAATTTAAGAGAAGTAAAAGAGCTAGAGACAACTAAAAGGGAGGATGGAGGTTTCGGTTCTACAGATTATTAATTATGAAGAAAACCTTTATGCTTTTTGCCACTCAGTTTTTACTCTTCACTCCCGCTTTTTTTCGGGAGTTTTTGGCAAGAGCTCTCGGGACTCTATGGTTTTATTTCGCAGGAGAAAGAAGAGAAATCGTTAGAGGAAATTTAATTGCGGTTCTGGGTAAGGCAGGAGATAAGGATATTAGAGCAGTTTTTATCAACTTTATGAGAGTTTACGGTGATATTCTTAACATTCCCAATATGACTAAATCATATATACAATCGATGATGAGTGTTAAGGGTATTAATTATTTTAAACAAGAATTGAATAAGGGTAAGGGTATAATTCTTGTTTCTCCTCACGTAGGAGGTATGGAATTGGCGGGTATTTATCTTACAAGTTTGGGTCTTCCTCTCTACTCCGTTGCTGAGACTAAAGGTCCGGGAATCAATTTTTTTAGATTTTATAATCGTTATAGAGCGCATTTCGGAAACAAATTATTGCCTCTTGAGAGCAGAAAATTGCCTTTTATGCTGATGAGGGCTTTAAAGAAAAACAAGATTGTTGTTTTAATTGGCGATAGAGATATTTCGGATTCCGGAACGACAAGTGAGTTCTTTAATCGTAGGGCATCGATTCCGAAAGGTATTACTTTTCTTTCCAAAAAGACGGGCGCACCTGTTATGGTGGGTGTCCTGGCTCTTGATACTGATTCGCCTCGATACTCAGGTGGAGTTTTTAAACCCATTTATCCTGAAGATTTTGATTCGGCCGATGAAATGTTAAAGGAAGTTATTCGTTTAATGGAAAAGGTTATAAGAATGTATCCTTTTCAATGGTTTGTTTTTCAGAAAATCTGGAAATGAAAGTTCTTTTTGTTTCTGATTTTTATTATCCCCATATCGGAGGAATTACCGAACATATATACCATCTAGCGAACGAATTCGAGAATATGGGACATAAGGTTTCGATACTTACCGCTAATATCGAAGGAGATTTAAAACCGGACGAAAGGAGAGTTATCCGTTTGGGGAAATCGATGGTCGTTCCTATGAATAAGTCTAATGCGAGAATGACCGGCTGGGTTAATCTATCTATGCTTTCCAGTGTTGTGAATGATTATGACGTTATTCATATTCATGGTGTAATTGCTCCGACTTTGCCTCTACTTTCCCTTAAAGTATCGAGGAAAACAAATATATTTACATTCCATCCGACTTTTGAATCTTCTAATTTGTATAAAATCTCTAAAAATTATTTGAAACACTATTTCGAAAAGATAGACGGTAAAATCGCTGTTTCGGTTACCGCCAGAGATTCTATTTGTAGGTATTTTCCGGGAGATTACCGAATAATTCCTAACGGGGTAGACAGAAACAGGTTCAAAGCTTTTGGAAAAGAAAAAAACCCTTTTGAGATTTTATTTGTAGGAAGAATAGAGCCAAGGAAAGGATTGCAGTTTTTAGTTGATGCTCTAGTGGAAATAAAACGGGAGTTACCTCGGGCACAAATCACGGTTGTCGGCGGAGGTTATAAAGGGATGAAACTGGATATCCCTTCCGAAGTTAAGGATTCCATTAGATTCTTAGGTTTTGTGGCACCTTCGGATTTACCCAAAATATTTAGCCGGGCATCGGTTTTTGTCTCCCCGGCTGTTAGCGGAGAGAGTTTTGGAATTGTCTTATTGGAGGCGATGGCTACGGAGACTCCGGTAATCGCTTCAAGTATACCTGGTTACAGGTGCGTTATCGAAGACGAAAAGAATGGATTACTTGTAACCCCTGCGAATTCAAAAGAGATAGCTGACAAAGTTATAACTCTCATGAAAGATAAGAATTTATGCGAGAATTTGGTTAAGGGAGGACTTAGAACGGCCGCGAAATACTCATGGAGTTCAATAGCAAAAGATATTATGGATTTTTATTATGAAGTCGATCCTTCTCTACCATAATATAGCTAAAACTTTTTCCCCTTACGGTTCAATTGTATTTCCGGATGTTTTCGCGAAACATATAAGATTTTTGAAAAGAAAGGGTATCAAATTTCTTAGTCCATCTGAGTTTTTCGATGGAAATTCGGGGATTTTGCTTACTTTTGATGACGGCTTCGTTGATTTATATGAGTTTGCTTTTCCTGTACTTACCGAGGAAAATGTTCCCGCTTTAATGTTTGTGGTTTCCGGGTACGCGGGAAAGAAAAATGAATGGGAAGTTACTCTTGGGAAATCATTCACACATCTTTCCTGGGATAAAATAAAGGAAATGCATAAATATGGCATTACAATTGGTTCTCATTCACATCTTCATCCTGATTATTCACGCAGTCCATTTGATTTAGTGAAACGAGATATGGAAGTTTCTCTTAGGACTATCTCTGAAAAGATAGGGGAGAGAGTTAAGTATCTTTCCTATCCGTTTGGCAGAATAAGAAAAGACGAATGGCAATTGGCAGAGCAAGCCGGTTATGAAAAGGCATTTATTTCTACCCCTGTTGATACAAACAATCCTTACCTTCTTGGACGCTGGGGTGTTTACACAATAGACACTCTTTTTAATCTCTCTGCGAAAACCGGCTTGAATCGATTTGGAGGGCTTGAAAAACTTAAGTGTAAAGGAATCAACTGGGTTTCGAACGCAACGGGAATCATAAAAGACGTGTTTCCCGGCAAAGGAATGCAAAATACAGGTATTGAGATTTGAACAGGTAAAGTGTAAACAACTGCAAATTAAATATTAAAAATTAAAAAGCAAAATTACATATGAAAATGCAAAAACTAGAAAAATGATAGCGCACAGATTTACACAGATTTAAAAGGATTCTTTATTTGTTGTTTTTTTTAATTAATTTTTGAACTTTGATTTGTAATTTTACATTTTGATATTTGATTTTTAAATTTTTTGGGGGGTGTGCTGGTTTTTTTGGGGGTTACTTTGTTTCAATAATTACAGGGAGTTTTATGCGTTTGAAATGGGTTGATTCAACACGGTTAATGATTTTTTCTACATGTTCTTTTTGGAAACCCGTTTCTATAATTTCTTCTTTGCTTTTACCCTCATCGACATAAAGTTTAAGAATGGGATCGAGTATTTTATAAGGTAGGAGCTCTTCTTCGTCTTTTTGGTCTTTATTTAACTCCGCTGAAGGCGCTTTTTCTATAATCGATTTTGGAATTATATTACCTTTGTTCTTGTTAATCCACTCTGTTAATTCATATACTTCGGTTTTGTATAGACTTCCTATAGGAGCAATGGCTCCTACTGTGTCACCGTAAAGAGTACAATAACCTGTTAATATTTCCGAGCGGTTACCGGTTGCAATTACAATCGCGTTTTTCCTGTTTGCAACATACATTAGCAGGTTTGCTCTGATTCTTGCCTGAAGATTCTCTTCGGGTATATTAATTCCTTTAATTATAAATTTTCCTATGAGATTTTCGATGTAAACATCGAAAATATTAGTTATATCAAATTCGGTTAGCGGAACTTGTATATTCTTGCAAAGCTCATACGCGTCATTCTTGCTGCTCCCTTGCGTAAATTCGGTCGGCATGAAGATACAATCGATATTTTCTTTCCCAATTGCGTTAGTTGTAAGTAAAGCGGTAATACTTGAGTCTATGCCGCCGCTTAATCCTATAACTGCTCGCGAAATATTGTTTTCTTTGAAATATTTTTTTATCTCTTCGATTAGTTTATTATATATCTTTGGCGAGTTCATTATTATAAATTTTATCATAATTATGTATTTGTCAACTCTAAAAATTTTCAAATGTCTTACCTTGACTATAATACATTTTTGTTTAATATATATTGTTAAGGGAGATAAGTAAGTAAAAGGGGAAAAGTTTTATTTTTTACTCAAAAATAAAGAAGTTGAAAGTACTAAGGTTTATTCGTTTTGTGCAAAAGCAATTTGTACGGCGGCCATTAATATTTGTTCTTGGTGTTTGTGTAATTATTTATACTTCTATCTCTGTACTTATAACAATTCTTGAAGATCTTAGTTTCGCGGAAGCCAGTATAATGCTTTTGCCTGCTTTCTTGGGTGAATTAGGTGTTTTAGAAGTAAAATGTTTTTTGACTAAAATCGGAATGTTGGCTTCATTATTTGTAAGCTTATTATTTGTGGCTGTTGTCACCGCTAAAATTGCAAGCGTATTTGTTGAGTTTGTTACAAGAGGAGGAAGTATTGTGAAGAAAGTAAACTTTTCAAAACATATTATAATTTGTGGATGGAATTTCCAGGGCAAGAGAATTGTAGAAAAACTGCAGAATAAGGACTTAAAAGTAAAGAAAAATGTAGTTATTTTAGCAAATCTTGATACTCGACCAGTACAGGATGAAAGGATTGAATTCATAAAAGGAGATCCTACTCAAGACGAAGATTTAATAAACGCTGGCGTTAAAATAGCAAGTAGCGTTATTGTACTTAGTGATCTTAGAAAAGAAGCAAATGAAGCAGATGCTGAAGCGTTAATGATTGTCCTGGCAGTTGAATCTTTGAACCGTGAGGTGCATACGATTGTTCAGATACTCAATTCGACAAATCGAATTCATCTTGAGAGAGCTCATGCGGATGAAATAATTTCTCTAGACCAATTAGGTGGAAGTCTCAGCGTGGCTTCTTCTCTGAATCCGGGAGTTTCAAATATAGTAACGGAATTATTGACATTTAACTCAGGCAGTGAATTATACCGGTATGATAGAAAACTCTCTGATGAGATTATAGGGAAGGAATTTTCAGAAGTTGTTAGTATTCTGGCGAGACGTAAAATTATATTATTGGGAGTTGAAATCGATGATTCGCCGGAAATAAGAAAAAAGTTAACCATGGATGTGCTTCATCCGCTAGAGGAGAAAGGCAGACTAATTATTGTTAATCCTCAAAGTCTCTACAAAATTCAACAGGGAGATGCCCTTTTTATAATTGCGGAGTCTGAACCAATTAAATTGTAATAATAAAGGAGGAGAAATGGGTTTTATTAATAAGATGAATAAACGTGTTGAAAATATGAGCGTCTTTGATCTGAAATTAACACAATGGGCTTCAATATTTATAGCTTTAATTATAGCCAAATTATTCCCCAAAATATTAAATATCAATATCTGGTGGTTCGTTGGATTGTGTATACTTTGCCTTATAAAACCGATATACGTGTTTTATTTTAAGAGGTCGTAAAAAAGCTAAGAAAACAAATTTAACTATTTTTCAATTTAACAATTTAACTTAGAGTTGAAGAGTCTCTAAATAGCCTATTTTACCAATACAACCTTATTTATTTTGGTGAATTTTTTTCCATTTGCTTCCATCCTGATGAAATACACACCTGCAGGTTTACCTCTCATATCTATCTTCCCTGAATAGAAGCCTGCGGACTTCTCTTCTGAAATCTCCTTTATTTTTGTTCCTTTTATATCATACACTTCAAGTTTGAATTTAGCCCTTTCGGGAAGGGCGTATTTGATATCAAACTGATTTCCTACTGTTATTCCCTTAATATTGAAAGAATAAACCTCGGGCAATTCGGGTGTAGGGATGGATGTAACATAGACGAAGGAAAATACAGCATCGCTGGTGTCCGCCGGATTCCCGGTTGTATCGGATATTATTACAAGACAACTATCTGAAGTTGTATCGGGTATAGTCCAGAAATAAACTCCGGTATCGGGCATGACGGCAATTACGTCCTCCCAGCTAGAACCATTGTTGATAGAATATTTGATTTGGACACCTCCGCTTGTGCCAATTGAAGTCCATGTAATATAATAACTATAACCCGTTCCCCAGTCTTCTCCGCCGTTTGGAGTTATGACTGTTATGTATGAAATCGGGGAAATCGTAAATATAGCATCACTTGTATCCGCGAGGCTTCCGTTTGTATCGGCAATTCTCACAAGACAATTATCTGAAGTTGTATCTCCGGGTATTGTCCAGGGGTAAACCCCTGTGTCGGGTATGCTGGTGATTACATCCGACCAGCTCGAACCACTGTCGGTCGAATATTGGATTAGGACCCCGCCGCTTGTACCGCTCGAAGTCCAGGTAGCGTTATGAACACTGTCTACCTGAAAATCTTCTCCGCCGTTGGGAGAGGTTACAGTTATAAACGGAATAGGTGAGATTTTAAATATAGCATCACTGGTATCAGCCAGGCTTCCGTTTGTATCGGCAATTCTCACAAGACAATTATCTGAAGTTGTATCTCCGGGTATTGTCCAGGGGTAAACCCCTGTGTCGGGTATGCTGGTGATTACATCCGACCAGCTCGAACCACTGTCGGTCGAATATTGGATTAGGACCCCGCCGCTTGTACCGCTCGAAGTCCAGGTAGCGTTATGAACACTGTCTACCTGAAAATCTTCTCCGCCGTTGGGAGAGGTTACAGTTATAAACGGAATAGGTGAGATTTTAAATATAGCATCACTGGTATCAGCCAGGCTTCCGTTTGTATCGGCAATGCGCAAAAGACAGCTATCCGAAGGCGTGTCGGGAATTGTCCAGGCAAAAGCCCCGGTATCGGGTATCTCGGCAATTACGTCGGACCAGCTCGTACCAATATCAGTCGAATATTCGATTCTGACATCACCGCTTGTTCCGCTCGAAATCCAGGTGACATTGTGAATACTATCTACCTGAAAATCTTCTCCGCCGTTGGGAGAGGTTACTGTTAAGGCAATGTCGGGCATTTCGACTTTCCCCCAGCCGTAAATATTATCTTGTCCGGAGGTTCCCAGATCGACCGTACAATTCGTATATAAATAGTTCCGGATTTCACTGTTATTATATCCGGGGAATCGTGATTTAATAAGAGCGCAGACTCCGGCAGTATGCGGGGATGATAGTGATGTTCCTTTCCAATATCCATAAGCATAACTATTGCAACTGTCGGGAGCTGCAACATCCGGTTTGGTTCTGCCATCGTTTGTGGGTCCCTGAGAACTAAAGTATTCCTGGGGTCCGGAAGTATAATTGTTTTGACTAATGGCTCCAACGGTTACCACATCCGTAATTGTTCCGGGGTCAGTTAGACTGCTTGAGTTTGTGCGATAACCAAGGCTTCTATCCAGGTCAAATAGAGTGAAATCTACGTTGGTGGTGCACGAATACTCTTCTACCACGATACCATAATTTCCATCTGGAATATTGTTTTGAAAAACTATTGTTTCTTCCGGGCGGGAAGATCCGGTTTGTCTGTCTGTCGAACTGGCGGCAAGTACCCAGTTTGAACCGGTATATCTATACAGGTGAAGATCATAATCCTGATCTGTATATGGATACACATCCCAATTTAAGGTAATTATAATATATTCCCCAGCGTTATGATTCCACACGTGAGTGGGGTCAGGACCGATTGGGTTTACATTGGCTCCTGTTCCGCTAAAATCATGATAACCATATCCATCGTCTGAGAATGTTGCTCTGTAATGGTCTTCGGCTGAATTACCCGCAGAGTTGACCCATAATATCCCATGGTCTATTGCAGTATCAACGATACTACATATAAAACCTGTTCCATCGTAATAACCTCCTGCATTAAACCACCCCATGGAATGGTTGATAATATCCACACCATTGCTGTCACAGGAGTCTACTGCGTTTTCAAAATCGGTTTCATCTGCTATCTTATATAAGTAAAAATATGCTTGAGGGACTAAATCAAAGATAGCTTCAGTAACTGCTGTTCCATGAGGCGTTCCGGTTTCAAGTCCGCTTCCGGAAAAGTAATGGCTTACATAAGATTCTGGTATGTCGCCATTGGTTTGTGCATCGGTTAAGGACATAAATCCGCCGTCGATAACAGCAACTTTAACGCCTGAACCCGAATCCCCGACTGAATGCCATTCGTCGGCGTTCATAAGAGCAACACCTTCACTGGTTACCGCGTGTTCTTTTGGTTTCATAGGGGGTATGATTTCTGCGAGCTCTTTAATTGCGGTTGATACATTTTCAAGTTCGCTTATTGGTATTTCAACTCTCATGGAGTGTTTTGCTTTTGCTTGAATCCGTGAACCAAAAGCTTTTAAATTATTTTCATCGATATCTGCCGTAATGACACCCGGTCTGGTTAAAATAGTTACAACTACTCGATCTTCGACAAGTTGCAGGTCGCATTGTTTGGCAAATTGTATATATTCTCCCTTCTCGGCGTGAAGTTTATAAAGTCTGTCTAAACGCGAGGAAAGATTTTTTATTTGCCTGGATTTATGGTCAATTTTAGGAGGTAATTCGACTCGGAAATCTGTTATTTTAATTTTTTCATACTCTCTGGCAAAAACCGGATCGATATTTATGACCAGGATAAAAAGTGACAATATAAATATTCTTTTGTTCATTTTTTTACTCCTTGTCTAATAGTAAATAATAATTGGACTTTCTAATAAGCAAAACTGAATAATTCTTTCTAATTGTGTAATAATGATAGGAATTTTTTTTATCTTGTCAAGAGTTTTTGTTACCCCTTACGTAGATTTTACAAATCTAAGCTAAATGGTTAAATTGGAAAATAGTTAAATAGAAAAAACAAAAACTACAAGTCTCTACATGCCCTACATGTAAAAAGTTTGGTTGTGGGATGGGTTTTTAACAACAATAAATTTTTTCTCTGTGTTCTCCGTGATTTGTTTATTTCTCTGTGTTCTCTGTGGTTAAACAGGGTGCTTGACAAACCTACGGGTGGTTTTTATACTAATTCGAGGTTTAAAAATGGGAAAAGAAAAGCCAGTGTATAAAACATTTGTAGAAACGAGTTTTTCGGCTGCGCACCAGTTAAAAGGGTATAAGGGTGCGTGCGGAGAGCTTCATGGTCACACCTGGACGGTACGGGCTGAAGTGGAAACGGATAAGCTTGATAAATTAGGTATGACTATCGATTTTAAGGACTTAAAGAGGAAATTGGATTCTGTTGTAAGCGAATTCGATCACCGCTGCATTAATCAGAGAAAACCATTTATCAAGGAAAATCCTACCGCGGAGAATCTTGCTAAGTATATTTACCTGAATGTGGGAAAAATTTTATCTGACGATATTAAGATTGTTGAAGTGACAGTTTTAGAATCTCCGAATTACGGAGTTAAGTATTCGGAGAGATGATTTGCTTAAAGTTAATGAAATCTTTTATTCTATTCAGGGTGAATCTTCTTTTTTGGGAATTCCTTTTGTATTTGTAAGGCTAACCGGCTGTAATCTCAGATGTTCTTATTGTGATACAAAATATGCCTACGAAGAAGGAGAAGAACTCACGGTCGAACAGATTTTAAAACAAGTCAAAAAATTTAAATGTCGTTACGTTGAAATTACCGGAGGAGAACCTCTTTTGCAGGATGATACTCCATTTCTGGTGGATTCTCTAATCGATGAAGGCTTTAACGTTCTTGTCGAAACCAACGGGACTAAAGATGTCAGTGTTATATCCGATAAAGCTACGATGATTATGGATATAAAATGTCCTTCGAGTGGAGAAGTGGACAAAATCGATTGGGAAAATATAAAAAGGCTCGATAAAAAAGATGAAGTTAAGTTTGTAATCGCTGAAAAATCAGATTATGATTGGGCAAAGGGAATAATAACCGAGAGAAACCTGACTTATAAAGCTAACGTTCTGTTATCTCCTGTTAAAGAAAAATTGGATCCGGCTACGCTGGCGGAATGGATTTTAAAAGATAATTTGAAAGTTCGTTTTCAACTTCAAGTACATAAAATTCTGTGGCCTGAAGAAAAAAGGGGGAGGTAAGTTGGGAAAAAAAGCAGTTGTCTTGTTGAGCGGCGGAATAGATTCCGCGACTACTCTTGCGATTGCAAAAGATTCAGGATATGAAGTATACGCGATCAGTTTTCGTTACGGTCAGCGGCATTATTTTGAGATTGAGGCGGCGAAGAAAATTGCCATTGATATGGGTGTAAAGAGGCACTTAATTATGGATATAGACCTAACTTCTTTCGGCGGTTCTGCTTTGACTGATGATATCCCGGTTCCGAAGAGGGGAGAAGTCGAAGATATAGGAAAAGAAATTCCCGTTACTTACGTTCCCGCTCGTAATATTATTTTTTTAAGTCTTGCTATCGGTTGGGCTGAAGTTTTGAGCTCGACAGATTTATTTATAGGAGTTAACCAGATCGATTATTCCGGTTATCCTGATTGCAGAGATGAATTTATAAAAGCTTTTGAAAAAGCTGTAAGACTTGGAACAAAAAGTGGGGTAGAGGGTGGTAGAATCAACATCCATACTCCGCTTATTTCACTTACGAAGGCAGAGATAATAAAAAAAGGATTAAAATTAGGTGTCGATTATAGTATGACCCACAGTTGCTATGACCCGGATGATAAGGGGCGTGCCTGCGGGAGTTGTGATAGTTGTCTTTTGAGGAAAAAAGGATTTGAGGAAGCAGGAGTAGAAGATCCGACCTCTTATTATTAGTTGATCAGGAAATTAGTTGATTTGTTAATTGGTAAATTGGGATTTCGGGGTTGGGATTTAGTTTTGACTTTGGATGTTGGACTTTGGACTAATAAATAAATCTGCGTTTATTTGCGTCTATTATCTTGGTGTCTTTATGCCTTTGTGTGAGATTAATTTAGGGATAAGGGTAGGGTTTTAAACAGACAAAAATATAGTTTTTTATCTCTGTGCTCTCTGTGTGTTTGTTGTTTCTCTGTGTGCTCTGCGGTTTAATTTTTTGTAAGTTTATAGTTGTTTTTCCAGTTTTGCTATAAATTCTTTCTCTTCAATCTCAAATTCGATTGTTTTGTTTTTAGAAGTTAGTCCCGAAGCAATTTTTACATGTATTCCTGTGATTTTCTTTAAGTATTTGAGGAGTTCTTTATTGGCTTTACCCTTTTCCGGCGCACTTTTTACCCAGATTTTGAAAACGCCGTCTTCCATTTTTACGATTTTGTTTTTATTTGAAGAGGGTTTTACCCTTATTCTTAATTGAGGCATAGGTAGAGTATAAGTTTTCGTAGTTTATATGTCAATGTTTTTTTTACCCCTTGACAAAATTATATTTTTGTGTATAATTGAGAATGAGATTCAATCGCAATTATGAAAAAGGAAAAAGAGATATTTAAAAAGTATTTGGTTAGTAAGAGTTTAAAGCTTACTTCCGAAAGAGAGCTAATATTAAAGGAGGTTTTCTCCAGGCATGATCATTTTGACGCGGAGGCACTTTTCCAAGTTTTCCGTGAGAGGGGGGAGAATATTTCGAGGGCTACTATTTATCGGACTTTACCTTTGCTTGTGGAAAGCGGTCTCGTTCAGGAGGCATTGAGATGTGGAGAGAGAGTGTGTTATGAGCATATTTACGGTCATAAATCGCATGGACATATGATATGTATAGAATGCGGTAAGATAATAGAGTTTGAAAATAAAGAATTAGAGAAGATAAAGAAAAAAGCATGTGGCAAATATAGTTTTAAGTCTACGGAGTTTAGATTTGGAATTAAAGGCTATTGTAAAGATTGTCAAAAGAAGTTGTAGATTTTTGGCGTAGTAAATAAGGGGTTGATTTTGGATTTGAGAAAAGATTTTAACGACAAAAGATTTGCGGAGTTTTATATTAAAAAGCACAAGGAAATTTTAGGGGAATTGGCTATAATTATGTCAAAAATAAGTATGGAGTCATGGGTATTGATATTCTCCGTTTATCGAGAAGATTTAACCGCTCATCGAAATAATGGTTGCATCTGCAGAAGTATATGTTACTCTTGCCGTGATACGGAAGAAGTTAAATTATAAGGATTTTAAGATGAGGTAAAAATAGAGATGAGAAAAGATTTTAACGATAAGAGCTTTGCGGAATTATATATTAGAAAACATAAGAAAATTTTAGAAAAATTGGGTCATTATTATGCAAAAAAATTGAAGAATAGAGGTTTTTGTAAAGGAAGAATAATAGATGTTGGGTGTGGTTTTGGGGAGATGTGTATGATTCTGGCTAAAGAAATTCCGGGGTGTGAAGTGGTTGGTATCGATTTATCTAAATCTTTATTGGATTATGCTAGGGATGCTATCTCTGAAGAATCGGTTAAGAACCGAATAAAATTTGAGAGGGAAAATGTGGAAAAAATGAGTTTTGAGGATGATTCGTTTGATACGGTATTTAACGTTAATATGGTTCATTGGGTTGGCAACCCTATTTCTATGCTGAATGAAATCGAACGGATTTTAAAGCCGCACGGGTATCTCTTTATAAAGGATTT
>CAZQNI010000024.1:0-12131 GCA_964594255.1 uncultured bacterium
CGTACACCTGCTTTAAATTAAACCTAACCTGCCTTGAATTAAGAGCTTCCACACTCTCAATATAATTTAATTTTTGTGCAAGTGGAGAATTATTCTTACTGCTAAGTATTTGATCTACTGTAAAAACAATATCTTCAGCCGTAACCGGTTTACCATCATGCCAGGTAGCTCCCTTAGCAATTGTATAAGTTATGGATTTTAAATCTTCTGAATAAATCCAAGATTCTGCGAGAGCGGGTCGCACTTTCCCATCCCGCTTTTCCGAAATTAACGGAGTAAATAATTGACCGGTAACAGGAGAAATTCCTGAAAGAGAAGGATAGATAGGATTTAAATTAGACGGCTCATCTAATAATGATACTATCAACGTACCTCCCTTATTACCACTATATCGGAATTCCTCCATTTTTTGGCATCCGATTAATAAAATCAAAAGAATAAAAAAAAGTCTTAAGCTCAACTTTCTCATTGAAGCCTCCTTTTCTTATAAGATTAAGATAATTATATAATTAGTCAAGGGCTTATTTTGTTTTTCCCTCAACCCCTTTTTTTAACCATTGACACAAATACATCAAGTCACAAAGCCACACCGCGCCCACCTTTTTAATTGTGTTTCTTAACTATCCCAACCACCGAAAAATTCAGAGAAGATTATATAGTTAAAAAAATAAAATCTTTGTGCTCTTTGTGTACTTTGTGGTTCAATTTTTTTGCAATTACAATTTTTCTCGCCTGCACTAGTTAAGTTTAAAATGAACCGGGAAGGAATAACGAACAGCGACAGGTTTATCTCTCTGGATTGCAGGTGAAAATTTTAATTTCTTCGCACCTTCGATTGCAACTTTATCAAAAGCAGGATGAAGAGACTTAACAAGAATTACGTTTCTTACATTACCTTCTTTATCTATCCACAATTCCAGAAAAACTGTGCCGTCAATTTGAAAAATTCCCGGATAGTCAAATTTCACCTTATCGAGGTTTAAAGGTTTTGGAGGAATTTCATAAAAGACAAACGGAGGCGGCTCAAATTCTATCACAGATACTTTTCCGGATTCATCTATAATATTTGTCCTATCGATAGTTTCCGCTTCCACCTCCGCATCCGTTTCCGCAGCCACAGGCATCTTTGGTCTTTTTGGAGGGGGAGGTTTAACTATATTTTCCAATTGAGCCGGCAAGTTGTCAATTCTTATAACTCTCCTGACTTCAGGCCGATAAGGTTTTGTTTCAAACTCAGGAATAAAGATAAAACCAACAATAAAAGCTACAAGAGCTACTAAAAAACCAATTCTAATATGCAGCATAAATACTCTTTTCAAATTATAATTTCTTTTATCCATATTATCCTCCTGTTAAATTCTTCTTTACTTATTTAGATAGCGACTAACAAATAAAGTTCCGATTAAAACCATATTAACCACAAAGGACACAAAGTTTTTTATTGTTCCTCCCCACAACCCATTTTTTAACAACAAATAGCACAAATCACACAAATAAATTAAGAATGTTTGTTTCTTAACATAAAAAATTAAATTTTTTTTATTCGTGCTATTTGTGTGATTTGTTGTTACTCTTGGCTTTGGTGGTGTGCTGGGGTTAAACAAAATAAATATAATTTGTTGTACCTCTGTGTTCTCTGTGTGTTTTTTCTTTTCTCTGTGCACTCTGTGGTAAAATCTTTTTTAACGGTGTTGACATTTTTGCTTTGGAATATATTTATTGCTATGGATTTCGTAGAAAAAGGTGTAAAAAAAGAAATCGAAAACCCAAAGGCAAATTCTCTTAAAGAAGATATCTTATTGCTGGGTATATCCTCAGTGGAAAAAATATGGATAAATGAAATATTTTACCTTGAGGGGTCCTTAAGCATTCCCGACATCGAAAAACTTACAAATAAAGTACTTGTCGATCCTGCTCTTGAGGAATACTCAATAAATAGATTACTCGACAGAAAAGGAAAAAATACCACCATCGTATTTAAACCCGGAGTCTTTGACGAAGAAGGGGAAACTTTAAAAGAAGTTGCCAGGAGTCTTAGGTTTAAAGTAACAAAAACCAAAACAGGTAAACGTTATATCTTTAAAGGTAACGTATCCGAAAAAGAACTTAAGATAATTCAAAACCGTCTGTTAATGAATGACCTTATCCAGATGGCTGTAGACCCTCTCGAAGTTACATTTCCACATCCTGCGCCATATAAATTCAAAAAAAATATAATTCCAATAAGAAAAGCTGCCGATGAAGAGTTAATCCGTATATCAAAAAAGGGACTGCTTGCCCTGACCCTCGAGGAAATGAAAATAATTAAAAAATACTTTATCTGCAAGCACCGAGAACCAACCGATTTAGAACTGGAAACCATAGCCCAGACATGGAGTGAACATTGCTGTCACAAGACTTTTAAATCTCCTCTCAAATACAACAAAAGAAGAATGATAAAAAAGAAAAGTCTCTTCAAATACATCAAGTGCGCAACTGAAGAAATAAACAAAGATAACGTTCTGCTTTCTTTTTCCGACAATGCCGGTGCAATAGAATTCGATCAACAATATGCAGTCACGTATAAAGCAGAAACTCATAATCACCCATCGGCACTTGAACCCTACGGAGGTGCCGAGACGGGAGTGGGTGGAGTAATCAGAGACACAATGGGCTGTGGTCTTGGAGCCAAACCAATCGCGTCAACCGATATATTCTGTTTTGGGGATCCCAAAATAAAAAGTAAAGACTTACCTCCAGGAATTCTCCACCCCAGGAGAATAGTTCGCGGTGTAATCGCAGGAGTAAGAGATTACGGAAACAAAATGGGAATTCCAACAGTGGGCGGAGCCGTATATTTCGATAAAGATTTCAACTATAATCCCCTTATCTTTGTTGGAAGCGTGGGAATAATAAAGAAAAAACATTTAAAAAAGAAAGTTAAGGAAGGAGACTTAATCGTAGTCCTTGGAGGAAAAACCGGAAGAGACGGAATACATGGCGCAACCTTTTCATCTATAAGCTTAGATGAACAGTCTCAAGGTACATCCGGAGGTGCTGTCCAGATCGGAAATCCCATAGAAGAGAAAAAGATGCTGGATGTCCAGATGGCAGCAAAAGAGAAAAACCTCTATCACGCGGTAACCGATTGCGGCGCGGGTGGTTTTTCTTCTGCAATCGGAGAATTGGGAGAAAAAACAGGAGCTATTGTAAGCCTCGAAAAAGCGCCTTTAAAATATGAGGGACTCTCTTACTGGGAAATCTGGGTTTCCGAATCACAGGAGCGGATGGTTTTGGCTGTCCCTCCGGAAAATCTTGAAAAAATCAAGTGCGTTTTTGAAGAGGAAAATGTGGAATTTACAGTTATGGGTAAATTCGGCGGAGGAAGACTAATTCTAAAATATAAGGGAGAAACCGTGGGAGATCTCGACCCTGATTTTCTTTTCAACAAAGTACCAACCCCTGAAAAAAGTTTAAAAGTCAAAGAATATTATAGAAAATCTTCCCATTTTAAAGCTCCCGCCAATCTCGGAAAAATACTTTTGAATATTCTTTCATCCAAAAATATCGGCAGTAGAAGATGGATCACCGAACAATACGACCATGAAGTTCAGGGTGGAAGTGTAGTAAAACCTTTTGCAGGAGAAAAATCTCCTTCTGACGGAGTCGTAATAAGACCCCTTCTCAATTCAAAAAAGGCGGTCGTTCTGGGATTCGGGATAAACCCGTCTTTCGGTAAAATAGACCCATACAGAATGGGCGCCTCGGTTATCGAAGAATCTTTGCGTAACCTGGTATCCGCTGGTGGCAATATTGAAAATGCAGTTCTACTCGATAATTTTTGTTTCGGCGACGTATCAGATGAGCAAGTTTTTACCGATCTTTTTGAAACAACAAAAGCGTGCTACGAATATGCAAAAATATTTAAGACTCCATTCATATCAGGAAAGGACAGCCTCAATAATTTTTTCACAACGAAAGGAAAAAACAAGAAAAGAATCTCTATACCTCCATCTCTTCTTATTTCTTCCATGTCGGTAATAGACGATTATAAATACTCGATGACTTCCAATTTTAAAGGAAAAAATAACTATATTTATTTAATAGGTGAGACCAAAAACGAACTCGGCGGCAGTGAACTTTCAAGAATAATCAAGATAAAAGGAATGGTTCCTGAAGTAAACGGGAAATTGTCATACAAAATATTAAAGAGGCTTAACTCGGGTAACCGTGATAAGCTTTTACTATCCATACATGATTTATCGGAAGGCGGCCTGGCAGTAGCGCTTTCTGAAATGACTTTTTCCAATAATATCGGATGCGATATAGATATCTCTAAGATAAAAACCAATCTTCGAGAAGACCTCTTGTTATTAAGTGAATCAAATTCAAGATTTTTGATTGAAGTAGAAGAAAAAAATATGAAAAAAGTAGAGGAGCTTCTAAAAAATATTCCACATTTTTTAATAGGAAAAACAAAAGGGAATTCTCTTTTGATAAAAAAAGGGAATAAAATTTTAGTAAACATAAAAGTAGATAAACTTTTCGAAAAATGGAAAGGGGCAGTAAAGTGGTAAAAGCTCTGATTTTAAGAGGACCGGGAACCAACTGCGATCAGGAAGCAGGTTTCGCGTTCGAAAAAGCCGGAGCAAAAGCAGAATTTATATTCATAGATACACTGCTTAAAAACCCAGAGAGACTAAGAGAAAGTCAAATACTTACAATTCCCGGAGGATTTACCTACGGTGATGACCTGGGAGCTGGTACCGCCATGGCAGCAAGACTTACCGCCCTCAAAGATAAAATTTTGAAATTCGTAGACAAAGGTAATCTCGTAATCGGCATCTGTAATGGCTTTCAAATACTTATGAAAATGGGGCTCCTACCGGGTTTCAAAAATGCAAAAGCCACTTTAACCCTGATTCCCGGAGCAACCTTCCGAGACCAATGGCTCAACTTAGAAGTAGCGAGTACCCGATGCGTTTTCACAAAAGGCATAAGAACCCTTCACATACCCATGGCTAACAGCGAAGGAAGACTTTTCATCGGCGATGATTTTACAATGAATAAAATCGAAAAAGATCATATCGCGCTTAAATACGCAGGAGTTGATCCAACTAGTTCAAGTGAAAATATCGCGGGATTATGTGACGAAACTGGCAGGATATTAGGACTTATGCCGCATCCTGAGCGAAATATATTTAAACATTCTCCACCCGACTGGCAGGACGGACAGGTAGGAAGGGAAGGTCTGCAGGTATTCAAAAACGCAGTCGAGTATTTCGATTAACGAATTGAACCACAAAGCCCACAGAGAGCACAAAGAAGTCAGGACTTAATTGTAAATTGCAAGTTGTAAATTGAAAATTGGAAATTTAAAAACAGAAATAGGACGCAGATAAACGCAGATTTAAAAGGATTTTTTTACAATTCAACTATTAAACTATTTAACCGAAGCGAAGAATCTATAGATTTGTCAAATGTTGAGATTTAACCGCAGCTATAGTTGCTTTTTATTCTTTTTGGATGGGAGGCAATTCAAGCGTCACAACTATTTTTGTTAATTCACTTATCGCAAGAATCACATCCTGAAGTCTTTTTTTCGCATCCTCAATAAGTGATCCTTCCGGGGTATCCCAAGTCCCATGGACTTTTCCTTTCCCTCTTTTTATTCGTAGCTCATTTAATACCCCATAGATGTTTGGGATCTTATCCTCATCATCTGATGCCTTTAAAATGAATTTGATCAACCCAAGAGTACCAAGCTGATTATCTTGATTACCTAGCCTTGCAGCTATTATACTCAATGGTTTTTTTAAAAATCCTTCAATTGTAGCATTGCCCAACGCAATTATGAAATCATGCCATTGGTTTGAATTTTCCGAATTAACATAATGCAGTCCTTTGCTGGCTGTTTCCCAACTACCCCCTTTTGGCGACCAAATAGATATATTCTCGTCTCCTATCTTTGCTTTTCTAAGTATTTCGAGAGATTCTTGGAGTTGTTGGAACAAAGATTTTTCATCAGGATAATTTGCCTCAAAATCAGTTTTTAAAGCACGCTTAGAAATCGAACCTTTGGGCTCTTCATTACAAGATTGCCAATGAAGTTGCTCTTTATAAGGAAGTCGTGCGAGATAAACGGCATATGTGTGAACTTGATTGTATTGGTTGATATCGTAAGTTTCCAAATACCAACCACCCCGACATGAAATATTACGCTCTGTCAATTCGTATTTATCTGGATTATTTTTATATTTATCTAAAACTTCTGCTTTAAAAAAAATAGGACTAGTTTCAAATGGTAAATCGCTTTTTGTAAAGTAATTTGCAAATCCTTTTGGATTAATTGAGTGATTTTTAAGTATTTTTTTGTTTTTCCAATCTTGAATGATAAACTTGGCGTATTTTTTCTCCACTTCTTCCTCGTTATCATTAAAGCTCCATGAGAGAAGTTGTTCTTTAGGTGTTTCCGGCCTTTCAATATTAGCACCTCTAAATTCAATATAGTCGTCATTACATTTTCTAATCTCAAATTTTGCTTCGTATTCTTTCGGCTCACAGACTTGAGATATACAAGAATCGAAACTTGGATAATCAGTATTAAAACGGCTAAAAGAAAAGTATCGAACTAAAACCCAATTACCAAGATACAGCAACTTTTCAAGAACTTTTTTCCTAATCAATATCAAACTGACTTCATCGTGTTTGATTGTTTTTATAATCTCGACCTCATCACCTAGTTCATCCGTCCTACAATAAGAACTATGTTTTTCACTCCAATGTAGATCCAGTGGATGGGTTACTAACTGATTGAACTCGTAATAGTTTTCCTTACCCTTTGGTCTCCCATAATATTGCCTATAAAAAAACAATGGGATTTCGGCACTGTTAAAATCTGCAGGATCGCCCCAGCATGATTCGAGCCAATGGTTATTGCCACCCATTACATGGCTATAAGCCGCAGAGGGTGGGTGTATACTAAAACCCGGCAATTGTCTTTTTAAAGATTCAACCTTGTCCTCTGGGAATAGCGTTGGATATAGCCAATAACCACCCGCTTGTTTTAGTGTTAAACAATATAGGACTAGCCAGCCATCAAAATCCGCAAAAACAAATTCCCAATTATGTGAAAGAAAAGAATCTTTGCCTGGAGATTCTTTGTGGAAATTTTGCACTTGAACTATTTTCTCAACGAGAGATATAAATTTCCTCTCTAACAACTTTGTCCCCTAATTCACCGAACCTATAAACTCGTTTATATTAAACCTAACATAAGATTAGATGTATTAATGTCGATTTCCATGCCACTGTTAATAAACATAATTCTTTCAAAACTTTGAATTTTAAACAGACTTCTAGTACTATCACCACCAACTTCTCTCTTTTGAATCCTAATTGTTGATTTCATGATAATTATAGCTATAGTATTTGAATTGTCAAGTATAGAAACAACAGCCAATATTAACAAAACAAATAAAATTCTTTACTAATTAACCAATCAACTAATTAACTATAAGAGGTTGCAATATAAACATGGTCAGAATATAAACAGTATAAACAGAGTCAGATCTTAAAATGTAAAAAGAAAAATAGCTGACAGCCGACAGTTAACGGCCAAAAAATATTTGTGCCATTTGCGTAATCTGTTGTTACTCCTCTCCGGGAAATTACTTTGCGATCTTTTCAGCTTAAAAATACCTTGACAAATACGCAAAAATAGTTATACTATTATTGCAAAATATGAAATTATGGTAAAAAAATATTACCCAAGGGATATAATAAACGAAATAAAGCCTTTTTTAAACAGAAAGGAATATATTGCCGTTGTCGGGCCAAGACAGGCAGGAAAAACAACTCTAATGAATATTTTGATAGAGTATTTGCGTGTTAATTCTGGGTTTACGGAAGATTCAGTAAAACTTATTACATTTGAAGACAGGAGGTTGCTCGCCGAATTTGAATCTGATCCTCTGCCATTTATAAATTCGTATCTACCCGAGAAGAGAAACCTCAAGAAGTTTTATCTCATGCTTGATGAGTATCAATACGTTGACGACGGCGGACAAAAATTGAAGTTTATTTATGACACTATTAAGGACCTGAAGATTATTATAACGGGGTCTTCCTCGATGGATATAAAGGGAAATGTTGGAAAATTTATGGTAGGAAGGATGATTAATTTTAATCTTTACCCTTTTAATTTTGGAGAATTTTTAAGAGTAAGAAATGAGAGACTCGGCAAAATTTACAGAGAAAAGAACCCGCTTGTCATAAAATGGTTATATGAGGGGAAAGTACCGGAAGAAAAAAGTAAAAAAGACGTTTTTGCAACCGAAATGAAGGTTGAATTTGAGGAATACTGTGTATGGGGAGGATATCCGGAAGTTGTCATATCAAATAACGACAACGTTAGAAAAAAACTGCTCTACGAAATTTATAATAACTATATCCTGAAGGATATCAAAACTCTTCTTGAACTGGCAACGGAAAGAAATCTCTATCTGCTTTCACAATATCTTGCCACACAGATCGGGAATATAACTGTCTACAATAATTTGTCAGAGAAAAGTAGTTTAAGACACCGAGAATTAAAGGAACATTTGAATATATTAAGTGAGACGTATATATGTAAGGAAGTTAAACCATTCTTTAAAAATCCACAGAAAGAGTTGAAAAAAAATCCGAAAATATACTTTCTTGACCTGGGATTCAGAAATAGCCTGCTGAATAACTTTAATGCTCTAAACAAACGAACAGATTCAGGCGCAATTATTGAGAACACTGTTTTTATAAGGCTTAATCAATTATATGGAGATACTAACAACCTAAACTTCTGGAGAACAAAAACCGGAACGGAAGTCGATTTTATCCTCAATATCAAAAATGAAATTCTACCTATTGAAGTAAAATATTCGGAATTTAAGGAAGAGAAAATACCAAGAGGGTTAATTTCTTTTATTAACTCATTTAACCCTAAGAAAGCATTGGTTTTAACAAAAAACTTCTGGGGTTTAGCAGAACATAAAAATACAAAGGTTCTATTTACACCAGTTTATTACCTTTAATTTAATTGTATAGAGGGGTCAGGTTTGTTTTTTGAATATCCTTACGATAGCTACCGCTACAGTTAAGTTGTTAAGTAGTTAAGTAGTTGAATTGTAAATAACAACAAAAAAATCCGTGTTTCTCCGTGTAAATCCGTGGCAATATTTTAGGATTTGGGATTTGTATTTAGTTTTGACTTTGGACATTGGACAATGGACTTTGGACTGTTCTTAATTACTCTGCGTTCATCTGCGTCCCATTTTCTTTGTGCCTTCGTGGCAAGGCATCCAAATATCTTCGAATAATGCTTTTGACAATAAGATTTTCTTCGGAATCGACAAGCATGTTAAATTTTTCTTCTACATCCTCCCCTCCAAGTAGGCAAAGACCTCTTGCAGCGTACTCTCTGTTTTTCCAGTCTGAATCTTCTATATGTTTAAATAGAATATTCTTTACCCTGCTTCTGTAATCGGTGCTATCTTTCTGTACCGCCTTTGCTCCTATGAGTAATAACTCAGGAGGAAAATCTTTTTTGATATTTTTCTCGAAATACGGGACAAAAAGGGTATCGAATCCAGCGAGAGAATTCATAGCTGCCGAGCGAATGGTAACAGAATTATCTCTGATTTTTTTGATTAAAGGGTTTATTGCAATTGTATCCCCTATATCACCTAAAGCTTTTATGGAAACAAGTTTTAACGGTTCATCTTCATTTAAAAAAGAAATTATTTTATTTAAGGCTCTTCTTTCTTTAATTTTACCCATCGCGTAAACTATGGCTCTTCTAAAGGGCTCTGTTCCTTCTCTCCTCAGAACCGAAAAAAGAGAATCACTCAAGGATTTCATTTCGAGCTCCCCGATTAGTATAAAGATATTTTTTCTCGCTCTTTCCTCCTGATGATTAATATTCGAGCTCAAATATTTTTCCAAAAACAAAGAGTCTTCAATTCCTTTAAGTGTTTTTTCTATAGCACGGAATTCCAGGCCTTTTTTTGTCTCAATTTTATTTTTAAATATATACTCGAGAGCCTCTTCCCCTCTCTCCACGAGTTCCGACCTCGCTCCCTTTACTCTGTCTTTATTATCCCCGACTCCCCATTCGGACGCAACTTCAAAAATTTCTTCTATAACCATATTAGAAAAATCAGGTACGGCCCTCTGCGGCAATTCTCCCTCTTTTACACCACTATTTTTATCAATACCAACACCATAATCTTTGTTAACCCAGTAACTGTCATCATCTCCCCTCCCGTACGTATAAGAATCTTCACCTTTAAGGTCCAGGAAAATACCCAGACCTGAAAAACCACGGGAGTAATTGGCATCGCCTATTCCAAGATTCTCGGTAATATTGTAGATATCGCTTCCTGAAAGATCCGCAAACAAACCAAAAGAGTTGTGTAGCCCGACACCCATTCCGCCCGAAACCGAATACCAATCATCGCCCGATGAATCGACTAAAATACCGCATCCAAGGTCATGCCCTTCTCCCTGGGAGGGTCCCATAGCAGAAAAATAATGGTCGTTTCCTTTTAAATCCGCAAGAAATCCATAGGAAAGATGAATTCCTGCTCCCTGAGCGTATTCGGTTGCAAGATATCTATCCTGACCGTCCTCATCTATCAAAAACCCGGCTGAACACCAGTAACTCGCGCCCTGCGCGTAAACATCCGCGTTGTAAACATCGTTGCCGCTCCTGTCATAAAGGAAACCTATTCCTCCTCCGAAATCGGGTCTTATCCCTGTCGCGAAACCCTGGGACATCGAGTTGTAAGAATTCGGATTTAAAGGTGTATCGAAATATTTTCCGCCGGCATAATATACATCAGTTCCTTGCATATCACACAGCAGACCAAATCCTTTAGTGCTCCCAAAACCCTCGCCAAGGCAATTAGTATAATAAAAATCATTGCCTTTAGAATCAATAAGTATTCCCATCCCGAAATTTCCGGCGCCGAGAGAAAAAATACCTCCTCTATAAACATCATCTCCGCTGTTATCCTTCAAGTACCCAAACCCGAGATAACCACAGCCGATCGAGTAATGGCTAGAACTATAAATATCATCGCCTTTAAAATCAAATATTAAAGCCGCCCCAAAGAGACCGGAAGCGACCGACACTATTTCTTTTGAGCTATATAAATCATCACCTGTCAAATCGATAACAAAACTTATTCCGCTTAACGGGCCAATCAAACCAATCGAACCTCCGCAATCTATATATTTATCATCTCCGCCCGGATCTATAATAAAAGGTATTTTTTCGTATTTATCATCACCTCTTGAACCAATAATCAATGCTCCGAATTCCGTCTCAAATCTCATAGGTAGTTCGGCATCTTCTATTTTATCAACCAATTCCGGAACCTTTTCAGCTATTAGTACCAACAATAGACCCGACTTAATCAATTTTTCGTAATTTACCTTTTGAATTATACTCATAACAGTATCCTCATTAATTCCTGAAGTATCAAAAGGAAGTTTATATCTATCGAGCAAAGCCGTATTCAACCAATCATCCTCCGAAAAATCTTCCATTTCCCATCTCCCGGGAAAACTCGCCAGCAATATAAGTTCTTCTCTGTCGGTTAAATCGGAAAAAGCCTCCCGGCTTAATCTGCCAGCTTTATTTACAATAGCGATTAGACTATCGATGGAAGAAATATTGATTTTAGGAACTTCGAGACATATTTCTAAGTCTTCAGCAATGGTTTTTATCAAAACCGTGTCGGATTCATTCAGCGCTTTTTTTATTTTTCCCGCGTATTTCTCACCGTTTAAAGGCGAATCCATCAAATCCTTAACAACGGGTAAAATAAGAGAAGTTTCCGACCATTCCAATCTGGCAAAATCAATCACTTCTCGCTCGAGGTTTAAATACGCCAATGCGCTATCGACCTCCGCATAAGGTATGTAAAAAAGAGTTAGCATTAAAATCATATATAGTTTTTATATTTAGTTGTTTTTTAACTTTAGTCAAGTCCGAAACCCCCAATCCACACCCTCTCCACAAAAATTTTGAACCACAAAGAGCACAGAGAGCACAAAGCCCCACCACACCCAATTTTTTTGTTGTTTTGACCAAATCACAACCCCCAAATCCT
>CAZQNI010000025.1:0-11980 GCA_964594255.1 uncultured bacterium
GAGGACCTTTGAAGATGAAAATAATTCAGCAGTTTTTAAGTGATATCCAGTGGGGTAAGCTTGATTGGCTGATTGTAGATTCTCCTCCGGGCACAGGGGACGAACCTTTGTCGATGGCTCAGTTGGTACCTGCGAGCAGTGCCATTATAGTGACTACCCCCCAGGAAATTTCTATTCTCGATGTAAAGAAATCAATAGACTTTGCCAGAAAATTAAATCTAAGATTACTGGGCATAGTAGAGAATATGAGCGGGTTTAAATGTCCTCATTGCGGAAAAGAAATTCCGTTGTTTAAAGAAGGAGGAGGAAAGAAACTCGCACAAGAGATGGAAATCCCCTTCTTAGGCTCTATACCTATAGATCCGGAAATAGTTGAAGCAGCCGATAAAGGATTGTTGTATGTTGAAAAATTTCCTGATTCTCCCGCGACAAAGGTTCTAAAAGAAATTGCAGATAAAATCAGCAAGAAGAAATAAACTTGGGATTTAGGATATAGGATTTAGTTAAAACGACAATAAAAAAGGGTTGTGTTTTGCGGCTTTGTGCTCTTTGTATTCTTTGTATTCTTTGTGGTTCAATTCTTTTTTTTGACTTTTGACTTTGGACTCAGGGGCGTGTTGCCCAAAGGGCTTGTTTCATCCTCGGCAATGTCTTTGCGAGTTAATCTCCTTGCCTGACCCGAGCGGAGCAATCTCTTTTTTCGAACTTAAACGCCACAATTTCATAATATACGGGGAGATTGCTTTACATAAGCATAGCAAAGAAGAAAAGTTCGCAATGACCTTGCTGGACTGTGGATTTTATTTTATCGGTTTCCGGCAACACGCCCTCGTGACTTTGGACTTATAGAAACATTTGTGGTATTCGCGAAATTTGTTTTTACCTTAGGTGTTGTGGATATATTTTTTACGTATAAATAGACTAACGGAACAATTGGCTATCGAGGGCAGTCTTTAAAGGAAAGATTGCGCGTGCTTGACATTTTATTCGATGTACATACTTTAAATAAACAGGAGGCGAAATGGGTTTAATAAGCGAAGAAGACAGAAAATATTTGAAAGAAGAATTTAGCAGTAATCTGAAGAGAGAAGTAAAGCTACTCTATTTCCGAAAAGAGAAAAACGAATCCGAGTATTCAAAGCAGACAAAGGAATTGTTAGAAGAACTTGTAACTCTTAATGATAATCTATCTCTGGTTATTGAAAGCTGTGATAATTCCGAAAAAATGAAATCCGAAGAGTTGACCCTTTGCCCCTCAATCAAAATAAAATCTGATAGAAAAGGTTTTATCAATTTTTACGGTGTTCCCGCCGGGCATGAATTCATTTCTCTGGTGGAAGGAATAAAAGATATGGGGTCAGAAAATCTTTCTCTTCCTAATGATGTCATAAAAGATTTAAAAGAGATCAAAGAACCTGTAGATATAAAAGTTTTTATTACCCATGGCTGTCCTTACTGCCCTGGTGCAGTTAGAAATGCACATCAGTTTTCTCTGGTAAACGAGAAAGTAAAAGGTTCGATGGTCGATGCCAATTACTTTGGGGAACTCTCGATGAAACATCGGGTTTCAAGTGTGCCTCATATAGTTGTTAATGATAAGATTGGTTTTGTTGGCAACATGCCACCAAACTTGTTTCTGGATAAGGTAAAGGAAGCTTTAAAATAAATGGATTTTTCTATACAAAAAAAACAAAAGGATAGTGGTAAAAAACATTTCTCTGCCGCTGTAATAGGAAGTGGTCCGGCTGGATTAACTGCGGCTATTTATCTCGGGAGATCTAAAATCGAAACTGTGGTGTTTGAAAAAATTATTCCCGGCGGTTACGTTGTTAATGTTGAGAAAATAGAGAATTATCCGGGTTTTGTCGAAGGTATACCCGGAGAACAATTGGGAAAACTGTATGCCCAACATGCCGAGAAATTCGGCTCAGAGATAAAAACTGAGGAAGTTACAAAACTAAATTTAAATGAGATGCCTTTTAGAATAGAAACTTCTCATGGCTCTTACACTTCAGACAGTCTTATTCTGGCAACAGGTACTTCGAACAGAAAATTAGGCGTTCCAGGAGAGGAAGAATTCACGCATAAAGGGATTTCCTTTTGCGCAACTTGTGACGCACCTTTCTTTGAAGGTGAAGATGTTATTGTTGTGGGAGCAGGTAACTCGGGAGCTCAGGAGTCACTTTATATTTCTAGATTCGCGAAGCATATAACGATAGTTGAGTTAGTCGACCATCCAACAGCAGAGCCTATACTTGTAGACCGGTTAAACGAGAATGAAAAAATAAAATTGCTGGTTTCCCATTCGGTGGTGAGTTTTAAGGGTGATAAACTACTAAGCAATGTTGACATCAAAGATATCAATAGCGGAGAGGTAAAAAACCTTAAAGTAAAAGGTGCTTTCATTTACGCAGGCGAAGTCCCGAATAATGATTTAGTTAAGGATACTATAAAATTAGATGAGAAAGGGTTCATCGTTACCGATGAGCGTTTACGGACTTCTATAGGTGGAGTTTTCGCCGCAGGCGATGTGAGGAACACACCGCTACGACAGGTAGCAACTGCCATTGGAGACGGAGCGATTGCCGGACATGAAGCGTACAGATTTCTTGAAGAGAAAAAATGACCATAAAAGTTTATACAAGCTCAAGTTGCCCTTATTGTACCAGGGTTAAGAAGTTTTTAAAAGAACATGGAATTAAATTCAAAGAAATAAATATATCAGTATACCCGCGAGCTGCAAAAGAGCTGAAAGAAAAAACCGGTCAGACAGGAGTTCCTGTTATACTTTTTGGAAATCACAAAATAGTTGGTTTTGATGAGAGCAAGTTAAGAAAAATCTTAAAGATAAAAAAATGAGGCAAATATGAAAAGATATATTTTTGTTTTCCTTCTATTTCTATTCTTAGTTATTTCGGGATGTGGTAAAGCTAAAGCCAAAAATAAAATTAACACTAAAAAGAAAACAACAGAGGAGAAAGTAGGTTTGGCGAAGTCTATGATTGCGCCTGATTTCACTCTTAAAGATATAGAAGGAAATTCTCATACACTTTCTGAATACAGAGGGAAAGTGGTACTCGTCGATTTCTGGGCTACATGGTGTTTTCCATGTATTATAGAAATCCCTCATTTTGTTAAGCTATATAACCAATATAAAGAAAGAGGTTTTGTTATTCTGGGAGCAAGCCTGGATAACAACGAAAAAAGGCTTAAAAATTTCATTAAAAATCAAGCGATTAATTATCCTGTTCTTGTAAACGCGCGAAAAGTAAGCGTTATATATGCTGTACAGGGAATCCCGACTGCTTACTTAATTGATAAAGATGGAAGGATCACAGAGAAATTTGTGGGATATGCTCCCGGAGCCGAGAAAAAGATAGAGAAGCTCATTCTCAAATTAATTGAAAAAGAAGATGGATAAGCGTATACTTGTTTATATTCTGGGGCTTATCTTTTTTCTTGGTTTTTTTGTCTCCGGTATTCATTCCCAGCAGAGATTGGATGCCCAGTTTAGAGGTTCGATTATCTGTTTTTCCTGTATAGGTATTGAATAAAATGTTCACGTGGCTCTACAAAAGAGTTGCCCGGTATTCCATATTAGTCGCGTCTTTCTTTGCAGGAAATAATTATTTTCATAAAACCATATACCAGGGAAAACTAAAGGGCTTTTTTTTCCCGGGATTAAATTGCTACGCCTGTCCTTTAGCCAGGTTTTCCTGTCCTCTTGGGTCTTTGCAAAATTTTATCGGTGTAAAGACTTTTCCTTTTTATGTATTAGGATTCATGGGCCTTTTAGGAATAACACTGGGAAGATTGGTATGTGGTTGGATTTGTCCTTTTGGTTTTCTCCAAGAAATTCTTTATAGGATAAAGACTTGTAAAATTCGTATTTCCCAAAAATATAGTTATTCCAAGTATTTGATTTTGTTTGTTTTTGCTGTGATTTTTCCCCTCCTCACCACCCAACCCTGGTTCTGCAAGTTATGTCCGGCTGGAGGAATAGAGGCAGGTATTCCAATGGTTTTGTTAGATCCTTTTCTTCGCTCACTTATCGGTATTTTATTCTACGTTAAAATGATAATAGTTGTAACTTTAGTATCCTTCTCGATCTTTGTAAAAAGACCTTTTTGCCGTTTTGTGTGCCCTCTAGGAGCCATATATGGCATCTTTAATAAATTTACTTTTTTTAAGATAAAAGTCGACGATGACAAGTGTATCGAATGTTATGCCTGTCAAAATGTGTGTCCCATGGATGTCGAAATCTTTAAAGTTCCGGAATCCGTGGATTGCATCAGGTGCGGCGAATGCATTAAGGCATGTCCCACCAGTGCATTATCTTTTAAATACGGAATAGATTAGCGTTGAAACCTAATATCTAAAGTGCAGTTCCAAATCTTGACATGGGTACTGTTTTCCTTATATTACGTTTGTATGAAAATAAGAGGAAAAAACAAACCCGAGCTAACCATAGTAATCCCCGCTTATAATGAAGCGGAAAATATAGAAAAGACCGTTTTAGCTGCCCAGCAAGTCTGTAAAGCTTTCTTTGACGGATATGAGATCATTGTTGTGGACGATGCAAGTAAGGATAACACATCAAGCATAGTCAAGCGGATAGTGAAAAAGAATTCAGATGTTTTGCTATTAACACATAAGGAAAACAATGGCAAAGCTGCAGCTTTAAATACGGGTTTTAATATTGCAAAAGGTAAATACCTTTTTTATACGGATGCAGATAATCAATATGACATAAACAGCATCAGAGGTCTAAAAAATTTGATTGGTAAAGCCGATATTGTTTCCGGTTGCAGAATTAATAAGGCGATTTCGCCCTTTAGGAAGCTTGCCTCCGATCTTTATAACTTGATTGCAAGAACCTTTTTCGGGATAAAAGCCAAGGATATCGAATGCGCGTTTAAACTATTTAGAAACGAGAAATTAAAACAAATTGAAATCAAAAGTTCAAATTTTATGGTTGAGACGGAAATCCTTGCGAAAGCCACCAGGCTTGGGCTTAATATTGTTGACTTTCCTGTTCGGCACTACCCGAGAACAAAAGGTGAAACCAGTGTAAGTCCTTTGAGAGATACCTTACGTACTGTAAAAGGACTTATATATTTAAAGTGGGTGTTGGATTGGAGCTAAAAAAGGTAGAAAAATATCCTGATTGGTTATATATACTTTTTCTGACTCTTCCTCTGTTAATCCTCTATTTTAGAGTATTAATAGGAAAAACTTATCTCTGGGATGATGCCCTTTACCTCTGGTATCCCTATAGACATTTTGCGGCTAGTTCTTTGAGTAAAGGTATATTTCCTCTTTGGAATCCGTATTTGCTGGGTGGCGCCCCTTTTCAAGCTGACATACAATCAGCTATAATTTACCCTTTTAATTTGTTCTTAACCCCCTTTATTTCTAACGGATTGCTCTCATCAAGAATGCTTCAGATAGTTACGATTTTACATGTATATTTGGGCGGAGTCTTTATGTTTTTCTTGATGAAAAAATTACTCAATCACAAATTTTCGGCCTTTTCCTGTTCCCTTATATATATAATGTTGCCACAGATAGTTTACCGATCCGTCCAGCCTATTGTTCTGGAATCCATGATATGGCTACCGCTTCTTTTTTTAATTGCTATTCATTTGGTAAAAAAAAGATGCTGGTTGTTTTCTGTCCTTGGCGGTGTGATAGTCGCTTTAAATTTATTTGCAGGTTTTCCTCACTTTGCTTTTATGAGTTTTTCTCTCGTTTCCGTGTATATTTTTTCGTACGCAATCAAAGACTTTTTCATTGAGAAAGATGTCAAAAGCGGAAGTTTTTTAATACTACAGAGTGTTACTATGTTTGCTATCGGCGCCGGTTTATTTGCTGTTCAATTGCTACCTTCCATGGAATTTACGAAAATTGCGACAAGAGCGGTAGGGTGGAATTATAATCTTGCTACAGATGTTTCTTTTCATCCTTTAAGATTGATTAATGTTTTCATCCCTAAGTTTTTCGGGAATGTTTCTCCTCTTGTTAATGATTTCTGGATAAGGACGCCTTATTATTCATCATGGGAGATGGCAATTTATTTTGGGATGTTACCGCTTGCTTTTGCCGTATACGCGTTTTTACGTCAGAGGAGTTTTCAAATCAAGTTTTTCGCAATAGCTGCGGTGCTTTCCTTATGGTTTGCATTCGGCAGGTATGGTTTTGCTTATTATCTGGTTTACCTAACACCTGTTTTCCACAAATTTAGGTGCCCCGCCAGGTTCGTTTACCTTTTTAACTTTTCAATGATAGTCCTCGCCGGCTACGGCATAAGAGATATGTCAACAAATAGAGTTGACAAAAAACTGGTAAAAAAAATAACAATTGCTCTACTTGTTTTTGCTTTTATTATATTCTTATTTGTTATAGGTTTATTTAAGGGTGTATTTAATAATTACAAAAGTTTTGATACTGCGAGGAAATATTCTTTTATAAGTTTAGTTATTATTTTGGTTACAGTATTGATATTCTTCAAATTCGAGAATTTTAAGAGAATAAAATATATGCCTATTTTACTTTCTCTTTTTCTCTTTCTTGATTTATTCCTGGCTTGTTTTGGAGTTTTTGAGGGCCCCAGTAAGCCAGAGCAGTTCTTTGCAAAAAACGATGCGGTAAGATTTTTCACAAGGGAAAGCGGCGATTTTTATAGAGTTAATACAAGAACAAAAAATATGGGTTTGGTTTTCCCGAGAAGTATTGGATGTGTACATAGATTTTATACTCTTCAGGGACTTATGCCCCTCAGGTTATTAGATTATACAAGCATGAAGGCAAATGTTAATCAAGATATCTTCCAGAACTTATATAATGTGAAATACAGTTTAGGTATTAGAAACGGAAGTCCATTTTTTTTCGAGAACACCGATTATCTCCCGAGGGCCAAAATTTATTATAATTATTTAGTTGAGAAAGAAAAAGAGAAAGTTTTTAAGCTTCTAAATACCGGAGAATTTGATTATAGAAACACAATTATATTGAAAAATAATCCTTCTTTATCCAAGACACCAGTTTCCGGTGAAGGTTTCGTTCGTATCACAGAATATAAAGAGAATTCAATTATTTTAGAAACAAAATCCGAACAGTCGGGTATTTTATTTTTAGGTGAACATTACTATCCCGGTTGGAAGGCTTATATAGATGATAAGGAAGAACTAATTATAAAAGCTTTTGAAGCATTCAGAGCTATTGCTATTCCGGCTGGAGTTCATAAAGTGAAATTTGTTTTTAAGCCAGTTTCTTTTATAAGAGGTAGAAATATTTCTATTGTAACTTTAATATTTACAACTATTATTTTTATTTTTTCTCTAATATATTATAAGAAGAAACCTTAGTTTTTAAATTTTTAAAGTTAAGCCCCCAGAGCCAGAGCGAAATCAATCCGATTCCTACCACAGGTATAAATTGAGAAGCGTAAAGCAGTATAGAATAGCTCAAAGCAATATTTGGATCGACATGAAAAATCATCAATCCTTCTTTTACGAAAAACTGAAATGTGCCGACAAAACCCGAGGTTGAAGGAATCATAATTCCGAAGGTAAGAATTGTCATATCAAGGAAAGCCGCATATAAGGGTAGGCGAATTGAGAAAGAAAAGAATAAAACGTAAAAAAGCAAACCGGTTATACTCCATATACCAAAAGATAAAACTGTTGCCAGAATAAAACTCGAGCGTTTTTCCAGAATATTCAGTCCTTCTATGAAAGCGAAAATGAGTGTTCTAATCTTTTCTTTTATCTTTTCGCCGAAAATTGATAATGGTTTTTCGATTATTTTGATAAAAGCGGTGCTTTTTTTATGCATAACTAACAGCAGACCGAAAATTAAAATATTCAAAATAAAAATCGTAGCACCTATTTTTTTAAAATAAACCGGTACCGGAAAGAAGATTAAAATAATTGCCGCAAAAAAAGATAATATGAAAACGTCCATTACTCTTTCCACTATTATTGTGGCGAAAGCAGCACTCTTACTTATATCTCCTCTTGCACCTATTAGGTATGCTCTTATTACTTCGCCGACTCTGGCAGGTAGAGTGTAATTACACATAAAACCTATCATAGTTGCGTTAAAAACCATAGATAAAGGTAGATTCTTTAAAGGATTTAAAAGAATTTTCCATCTAATTGAACGGAGAAAGAAAGCAACTAATGTCAATAGAATCGCAAGAAAAAAATATAATAAATTCGCGTTTAGTAATGATTCTCCTATTTCTTTCGCGTCAACTTTTTTTAAAGCCAGAAACAAGAAGATAATTGATATCAATAAACTAAGGACGAGCCCCAATTTTTTCTTCATTTATGCTTTCCTTCAACTATTTCAATCGAATTTGAACTACCGAGAACTGAGGCTCCGGCATTTAAAAGTTTTACGGCGTTGTCCATATTCTTTATCCCTCCTGCCGCTTTTACAGGTAGTCTCGTTGCGCTTTTTATTTGTTTTATTTGAGCAACAGTTACAGGTCCGTTTGTACCTGTACCGGATTTAATAAAGTCGGCACCTGCACTTTCTGCAATCGCCGTTGCCGATAAAATTTCCTCACCTGATAAGATAGGAGCTTCAATAATTACTTTAATTGTTCCTTCAGGGTGCACAATATTTACTATTTCTTTTATATCCTTCTCTATCTCTTTATATTTTTTGCTTTTTAAGAGCGGTATTTGTATTACAAGATCCACTTCTTCTGCTCCGCTTTTAATTATTATTTCTGCTTCTTTTCCCCGAACAGCAGTCAATGAAGAACCTAAAGGAAAATCACAGACAGAAATGATTTTTATAGTTCGGTTTTCTAGATACTCGAAAACAAAGGGGACCCATACAGGATTTATACAGACTCCTCTAAAATTATATTTTAGGGCTTCTTCACATAATTTCAAAATGTCTTTTTCGCTTGCACCGGCTCTCAAATTTGTATGGTCTATTAAAGAGTTAATATACTTCATTTTTAACTATATTATTACTCATAACCTTTTTTAAAAAGTATCTCGTCTGGTTTCGTTTCCTTGAGAAATGAAATATTAAAGTTTAAAAAGCAAAATGACAGATTAAAATGCAAAATTATCCCTTCCCCTGACCTCAAAAGCTAAAAACATATTTGTGCTATTAGCGTGATTTGTTGTTTCTTTGTTTTTTTATTTTTTAATTTTGCTTTGTATTTTTGCATTTTGATATTTGATTTTTGAACTTAAGCGACCATCGGGAGCTATTTTACTATTCCTCTTCTGGATTCATTGATGAATCTGATAATATGTTTTATATCTTTATTATCTTTGAAATCTTTTTTAAGTTTTCCTACAGCCTGTTTTGTGTTAAGTCCTGATCTGAATAGTATGCGAAAAGCTTTTTTTATTTCTTCTATTCTTTCGGGTGAAAAACCGTTTCTTCTAAGACCACGAGCATTATAAGAAACGACTCGTAGGGGCGAACCGGCAGCCATGGCAAAAGGAACCAAATCTTTTATTATTCGCAGGCCCCCGCCTATCAGTGAATAAGCGCCGATTTTAACCCACTGGTGGACGGGCACGAAGGCAGATATATATGCGAAATCTTCGACTTCTACATAACCTCCGAGCGTTGCTCCATTTACAAGAAGAACATTGTTACCTATTTTACAGTTATGGGCTACGTGAGAATATGCCATTAGGTAATTATTGTTTCCGATTCTGGTTTCTGTTCCCTCTTCGGCAGGAAGATTGATTGTAGTAAATTCTCTGATTATGTTTGAATACCCAATGATTACTTTACCCGTTTCCCTTTCTTGCCTTTTATCCTGCGGAGTATCGCCTATTACAGAATAAGGATGTATTTCATTACCTTCCCCGATTTGAACACCGCTCTTTATAATAGCCCCTTTAGCTATCATTGTGCCCTTTCCTATTACAACGTCTTTTTCAATCCGGCATCCTGACTCGATCTTAACGTCTTTCGCAATTTTCGCTTCAGGGTGAATATCTGCTTTCATTATGTTCCCTTTCTTTCTACAATAGCTGCCGAAAATGAACCCTCAGCAACAACATCTCCTTCTACAAAAGATTTCCCCTCCAATTTACAAAAGTTGGCTCTGAATCCCGTAAGCTTTACCTTGTGTTCCAGAACATCCCCCGGACGAACAGGTTTTCTGAACTTTGCTTTGTTAATAGAGGTAAAATAAACATTTGACTTCGTGGGGTCTTTAAGTCTATTAAAAAGCAGAAACCCACCAGCCTGAACCATTGATTCAATTATCAGAACCGCAGGCATTATAGGGTCCCCGGGAAAATGTCCCATAAAAAAAGGCTCGTTATAAGTTACGTTTTTTATACCTACAATTTCATCTTCACTTATTATGTCTACTTTATCGATCAACAGAAAAGGATATCTGTGAGGCATGATTTCAAGTATTTTTTCAATGTCAAATTTCATCTTCTCTCCTTTTTATTTCTTTTATTAATTGAAAATGCAATAAATGACCTCCTCTAAAGACGAAATATCGTCCGATAGGAATTGGGTTAAAAAGATAGAGTTCTCCAAGCAAGTCCATTACTTTGTGTCTTACAGCTTCGTCTGGAAAACGAGCCTTATTTAATATTCCGTTATCCGTATAGATGAGAGTGTTTCCCTCCGAGGCACCAAGGGCAAATCCTTTCTTATTTAGTTCTTCTTTCCAAGAAAGTAAACCGTAGGTTCTACACTTTGCAACCTCTTTAAAATCAGATTTTCCGTTAAAAATATACTCCTGATAGTAAAGTAATGGGTGATCATAAGAAATAATATAACGTATTTCCAAATTTTTTGCTGGCCAACAGCATGCAAAGCATCCTTTGCCTTCAACCATGATATTTCTTTTAATATATCTTTTCTTTTTTTTGTTTTTTAATTCTTTTATGCCGGTTCCTCCGATTTTAGAGATAAAAGGGTAGGCGCTACCGTCAAGGGCTGGTATTTCATCTCCTTCGACTACCACTTGAAGGTGATCGATCTTACAGGCGTAAAGAGCGCCCATTAGATGTTCCACGGTTCTTATGTTCTCACCATTTTTTGAAAGAGTAATTTCACGATCGCAAAACTTCACTGTATCAAGTGTGGCAGGTATTACTTCACCGTTTTTTATAAATATTATTCCTTCTTTTTCCTCTGGTTTAAGTATTATTCTTGATTTTTTTCCTGTGTGGACTCCTATACCCGAAAATTCAATATTCGCTTTTATAGTTCTTTCTTTCATTTTATAAATTTCCTGATTCTATTCTTTAAGCTCTTTTTATCCATATTGATTGATTCAAAGAGCTTATCCTTTTCACCATGTTCGATAAAACGGTCAGGAATACCTATCCTTAAGACTTCTCTTTTAAGAGATTCTCTGTTAAGGAGTTCTAAAACTGCGCTACCAAAACCTCCGCTAACAGTGTTTGTTTCCACCGTTATTATTTTTTTACTTTTTGCCGAAAAACTCAGAATTGTTTCTTCATCTAAGGGTTTCACAAATCTTGCATCAATCACTGTCGGATTAATGCCCCCCAGTTCTCGAGCTACTTCAAGAATTTCATAGGCAATTGGTCCTATAGTTAGTATAAGGATATCTTTTCCTTCCTTCAAGATATCTGCTTTACCTATAGGAATAGCTTCTATCTTTGAGGGCTTTTTTACTCCAACGCTCCGACCTCTCGGGTAGCGTATTACCGATGGACCATCGGTGTTAAGAAGAGCTGTTTTAAACATTTTTTTCAGTTCTATTTCATCTCTCGGAGCCATTATCAATATATTTGGTATTATTCTTAAAAAGGATAGATCGAAAACTCCGTGATGTGTAGATCCGTCTCCCGGCGTGAATCCTGCTCTATCAAGGCAAAAAATCACAGGTAATTTTTGCAGAGCTATGTCGTGTATTATCTGGTCATATGCCCTCTGGAGAAAAGTTGAGTATATTGCGCATACCGGACGTAAACCTTCTGCGGCAAGCGCGCCGGCAAAT
>CAZQNI010000026.1:0-11418 GCA_964594255.1 uncultured bacterium
TAGGCGACAGGTGTAAGCACAGCAATGTGTTCAGCCGAGTCGTACTAATAGACCGAATGGCTTGTCCAAAATTAAATAACATCTATTGTTTGTTCAATTATCAGAGAACAATAAACAAAAAAACCGGTTTTTGCCGGTTTTTTTGTTTTCTTGACTTTTATATCCTATTAAATATCTTAGAGTCATGGAAAGAACATTAATGTTAATAAAACCCGACGCTATAGAGAGAAACCTTATTGGCAAAATAATTTCCCGTATTGATGAAGCACCTCTTAGGATATTAGATATTAAAATGGTTCTGCTTACGAGGCAGAAAACAGAAGAATTTTATGCCGAGCACAAAGGGGAAGAGTTTTATAATAGGCTTATTAATTATATGGCAGATAAAAAAGTTGTGGCATTGAAATTAGAAGGAGAAAACGCAATAAAAACCTTAAGGAATTTAGTTGGAGCAACCGACCCAAGAAAAGCAGGGAAAAATACAATTCGAGCAGATTATGGGCTAGGAACGCCACAAAATAGTGTACATGCTTCTGATTCGGTTAAATCCGCAATAAGAGAAATAAAGTTTTTCTTTGGAGACTAAATAGCATCAAAATCTCTGTTCCAGTAAAACCGCAAAAATCAAATATCAAATATCAAAATGTAAAATTACAAATCAAAGTTCAAAAATTTCTAAAAAGAGCAGCTAACACTATTAGCACAGATTGTTTTTCGATTGTTGCGTTTTCAGGAAGTAATAATTTTGAATTTTAAACTGTCATTTTTCTTTTTAATTTTTAATTTTTAAATTATCCTTAGGCGGGATTAATTAGATTTGCTGGAGATTTTTTGTTTAAAATTACCTTCTACGGAAATAAGTTCAAAAGGCGGCTTGCAATTAGGGAAAAGATTTTTATATTTAGTTATATGTTTGATAAATCGGGAGATAGTTAAAATGAATATAATAGGAGGCCTTGCTAAGGGGCATAAGATTTACGCTCCCGATAATATAAGGCCCACAAGAGGGAAAGTCAGGGAAGCTCTTTTTTCAATGATAGACGTAAATGGTAGGGCTTTTCTGGACTTATTCGCCGGCTCCGGGGCAGTCGGTATTGAAGCATTATCCAGGGGAGCGGTGAAGGTTGTTTTTGTCGAGCGGTCAAGAAAAGCCGCAACCTACATAAAAAGAAATTTAGAAAAAACTAAACTTGAGGGGGAAATTATAAACAAATCCGTCTCCTCTACTTTAGATAAATTCGAGGACACCTTTGATTTCGTTTTTATGGATCCCCCATATAAGACAGATTTAATCATGAAAACTTTAAAAAAAATCGACGTTGTTTTAAAAAACGACTCAACAATTATTGTTGAGTGTCCGTCGAATGAGGAGTTCGAGTATAATGGGTTTAAAATCATTAAAAGTAAAATTTACGGCGATACTTCTCTTACTTTTCTGAAAAAATGAAAACGGCAATATACCCCGGGACATTTGATCCTATTACAAACGGTCATATAGACATCGTTAAGCGAGCCTTAAAAATCTTTGACCATCTGACTATAGTGGTGGCGGAGCATTATGCAAAGGATTTACTGTTTTCCGCGGAAGAGCGAAAAGAATTATGCGAAATAGCGGCAAAAGACATGCCCAACGTTGAGGTCCAAATTTGGCAGGGTCTTTTAGCAGAATATGTCAAAATAAATAAAGCAGATGCGGTTGTAAGAGGAATGAGAGTTCTTTCCGATTTCGAGTATGAATTTCAGATGGGCATGATGAACAGGAAGCTTTCTATGGACATTGAGATTATATATTTTTTCCCCGATGAAAAATATATATTTCTCTCTTCAAGCGCAGTAAAAGAAATAGCTCTTCTTAACGGTAACATATCGGAGTTTGTTCCCCCGGAAATCGGAAAAAGATTGAAAGAACGTCTTTCAAACAGTCACTTTCAGGAGGAAATACAATAAGTTCACATTATTTATCAATAGAAGTAAGGGGTGGAAGAGGCGGAGATGGACTGGTGGGTTTCAGTCATTTACCGAACCAGCCCAGAGGCGGTCCGGATGGAGGAGATGGAGGGAAGGGAGGAGACGTCTATTTTGAAGCTTCAGAAAAATATCATTCTTTTGAACATCTTCATAAAGATCATTTTTTTAAAGCAAAAGACGGAAACCCCGGCGGAAAAAATAAAAGACACGGTAAAAACGGCAAAGATCTGATAATATATGTTCCGCTTGGAACTACCATTTACAAAATAGACGAAAAAAGACCTTTAGCCGATCTGCTCTTCGATGGGCAAAAAATCAAAGTCGCAAAAGGCGGAAGAGGCGGTGGAGGTAATATACATTTCGCCACTTCCACTAACCAGGCTCCGAGAATCGCAACAAAGGGCAAAGAAGGGATTATGAAAACTCTTAATTTGACATTCAGTCCTAAAGCAGATATTGCTGTAATAGGACCGCCGAATTCCGGAAAATCTTCCTTGATAGCCTGCATTACAGGAAACTCACCTAAAATAGCCGGTTATCCTTTTACTACGAAAAGACCGCGTTTGTGGACTTATACACATAATTTCTCAAGATATGTTTTTCTGGATACTCCACCTCTAATCCCCGAAGCGGCGGAAGAAATTAAAATACTCTTGAGGAGAGCACAAACCCTCTTAATTGTTCTTGATAGTACACAGCTTTATAAGACAGCTGAAATAAAACTAATAATAAAAGAATTTGAAGATTATTTCGACATAGACCCAAGCAGGGAAATCGCTTATGTATTAACAAAAACAGATCAGCCTAAAGCAAAAAAAGTTATTGTTACTCGCCACCCTGTTTTTCCCGTGTCATTTAAAAAAGAAGAGGGCATCCAGGAATTGAAAAAGTTCCTCTTTTTTGGAGAAAAATAGCCACATAAATAGTTATAAGTCACCAGTCATAAGTCTCTAGGCAAAACTGTAAATATTATTAGTGTGAATTAGCGTTTCGGGTTTCGAGTTTCGAGTAAAAAAACAACAAAAATAAAATCTTTGTGTTCTTTGTGTCTTTGTGTGGGATATTAATTCTTCGGGGTTGTGGTGAGGTTCTGACTTCTGTCTCCTGGTTTCTGAATTCTCCCTTCATCATTGCGAAAATTGCTTTACCTTACTATAATTCGCATATGATAAAAGAAACAAATCTTCTGAAATTATCCAACATAAAAATGAAATCTGCGAGATTAAGAAAAATAATGACCGAAAACAAAGACATTCTCGGAAAGAAAAAATGCATTGAAATATTAATTGATAAAAAAAACATAAAAGAAGAAGAGGTTTTAAAATCCAATGAGCCTCATCTTCTTGAAAAACAACTTCGTATCCTACAACAAAAAAATGTTAGAATGCTTACTATTCTAGACAAAGACTATCCTCTGAATTTGTTAAACTTAGATGATTCCCCACCTATCCTGTATTGCAGAGGAAAACTTTTGCCGGAAGACTCCAATGCCATCTCAATAGTAGGTACAAGAAGAGCAACGGAATATGGTAGGGCTGTCGCAAGAGTTCTGGGAAAGAAACTTTCCGAATTGGGAATTACTATAATAAGCGGCATGGCAAATGGAATAGATACTCAGGCTCACATTGGCGCGCTTGAGGCAGGAGGGCGAACCCTGGCTATCATGGGGACCGGTATTGATTTAATTTATCCTGCTTCCAATAGAAATCTTGCCACAAAGATAGTGAAGCACGGAGCATTAATAACGGAACTGCCTCCGCTTTCTCGTGCCCTTCCATATCATTTCCCGGCGAGGAACAGAATCATAAGCGGTTTATCCAAAGCTGTTGTCGCGGTTGAAGCTCCTTTCAAAAGTGGAGTTTTTTCGACTGTCAGGTGGGCGCTTGAATACGGAAGAGACGTGTATGCCCTACCCGGAGACATAAATAGAAAGGTTTCGGAAGGAACAAATAAACTTATAAAAACTGGCGCAATCCCTTTGACAAGCTACAAAGATATTTTGGAAAACACCGAGCTTAAAATAAAAGAAGAAAAAGAAAAGGATATCAAAGAAATTCCCGACTTGAGCGAACAGGAAGAGACAGTATATAAGGCTCTTGAGATAAAACCAAAAAGCACGGATGTTTTGGCGGGTGAAACCGGACTGAAACCTCAGATCATTATGACCGCAATGGCATTGCTTGAATTAAAAGGTCTTTCAAGGGAAGTTTCGGGAAAAAGATTTATAAGAGAGGAAGCATGATTGGAATAATCGATATCGGAAACACAAATTATCACTGCGGAATATTTGAAAACAATTTCCTGAAAAGAAAAAAAAGTACTGACAAAACCTCTGAGGTAAAGAAATTCTTCTCCAAGGTTGAACAAATTCTCTGCATATCGGTTGTTCCCGTAAAGAAAAAGTTAATAGAAGAAATTCTCGACTCTAATATGATTCCGTTTCCATCAAATCTTGTTCAATTAAATTATGAATCAAAGCCTGGCGAAGACCGGTTAGCTAATGGACTCGGGGCAAAGGCACATATAGGACTGTCTGCTATTGTTGTAGACTGCGGAAGCACTATTACAATTGACTCGTACAGCGAACCGTCCGGACCAAACTTTTTGGTGAAATTCGAAGGAGGGGCAATACTACCTGGTTTGATTCCGTATTTTTCCTCTGTTTCAAACGCAGGAAAACTTCTACCAAGCATCAGCCCTGAAATTCAGGATAAATTGGGAAAAAACACAGAAGAATGTATTAAATTAGGCGCATATGGAAGTCTCGTCGGAGGAATAAAAGAAATTTTGCAAATATTAGATTACAAAAATAAAAATTTAATATTCACAGGCGGAGATGGTAAATTCTTCTCTGAATATTTCAAAAGCAAATATGATTCAAACCTTACTTTAAAGGGAGGATTAATTGCCTACAACGAAATCTCCTGAAGAGACAATGCAACTGGCTGAAAATCTAGTAAGAGAAATAAAGTCTCCCGTATGTATAGCACTTTTCGGCGAACTCGGAGCGGGAAAAACGGTTTTCGTTAAAGGTCTTGCAAAAGGTCTTGGGATAAAAGACATTATAAAAAGCCCCACTTTTGTTCTCATGCGTTCGTATTCCGGACGAATGAAATTATACCATATCGATCTTTACCGCATAAAAAAATGTGAAGAATTTCTACCCTTTGAGGAAACTTTAATGAATGACGGTATTACCGCCATAGAATGGGCTGATAGAGCAGCAGATTTTCTCCCCGACAAGAGAGTTGAAGTTTGTTTTAAAATACTTTCAAGCGACAAGAGAAAAATCATAATAAATGATTATAGGGATTGATTGTAGCAGCAAAGAAGGTGGTCTCGCCACGGATGAGAAGACTTTTTATCCTCTTGAATGGGTGGAAGATATTACGGCTAAAATAGATGAACTGGGCATAAATAGCAAAGATATTGAAAAAATATTAATCACTAACGGACCAGGATCCTTTACTTCTTTGCGGGTTGGACTTGTAACAGCTCAGGGTTTGGCTTTGCCTTACCACATACCAATTTTAGCATACTCGACTTTTCTCGCTATGGTAGAGGGAGCTCCTTCTGGTAATTTACTTCCTTTGATCCCTGCAAGAAGCAACGTTGTATACGCAGCTCATTACAAGAAAACAAAAAATAGTGTAGAAGAAATTTTTAAAGACAAGATTTTTCGAATGGAAGATGTAACAGATTATCTCAAAAACAATCTAAAAAATTCAAATCCTATTATATTCGGAGAAGGCGCAGAAACGAACAGAGATTTTTTGAATAAAAAAGGTCATTCAGTTTCATCTTATCCTAATACTACTCTGGCTTGTAACTTGTTCACCCTATATAAAAATAAAGCTGATTGCATAATTAACCCTAAGGGTCCTTTATATCTGGCAAGATCAGCCGCAATAAGAAAAAGAACCGAAGCTGAAATCGAAATCAGGGAAATGACAGAAGAAGACGTGAAGAACATTTTAGAAATTGAACAAGATGTTTTTCCTGACCCATGGACCTATGAGGTATTTTATACTCATTTTCTTTCCGATTCCTGCATAACAGTAGTAGCGGTGCTTTCGGGTGCTGTTGTAGGATATCTAATTGGCTGCCAGGAAGACAGTAAGTTTCACTTGAGAAACATTGCTGTTTCGCGCATGCACTGGAGAAAAGGCTTTGGCACAAAACTTTTGTCTTATCTGTTGGAAAGAATTAAAGAAAACCCAGGAATTCATTCATGTTACCTTGAGCATCGTGTAAAGAACGAAAGTGCTTTTGAACTTTATAAGTCTTTAGGATTTACTTTCAAGGGAATAAAAAAAGATTACTACAAAAAAGGCGAAGACGCGGTGATTATGGGAATTAAATGTTGATAACATAGAAAAATGAATCAAACCAATAAATTTCGCTTATTTCTATTTCTATATTTTTTAACTTTATACATAATAACAATCCAGGGAATCCAATCAGGAGACAACGTTTTTCATTATGAGAGGGCTCAAAATATCCTAAAAAACCGCTCGTTTTCAATGCCTGAAGGAAAATATGATTTTAACAAGCAACCGTGGCTGCGATGCTGGATGAAAGAGGGCAAAGATGGTAGGATTTACCTTATCCTTCCGGATGGTCTCTCTATAGCCTCTCTTCCGTTCACTTTTTTCGGAAACTTAATAGAAAAAACTGGGAATTATGCTATGTATGAAGATAAAAGGAATAAAGCCTGGGCTAGCGGTGAACCTACAAGAATGATTTACTATTTAAATATATTGCCGTCTGCTTTTTTTTCGGTCGTTATGAACTCTTTATTTATGGCACTAACGGTACTTATTTTCTTTAATTTCTGTTATTTGCTGACAAACTCTCTAAAAAAGTCTTTTATTTCATCTCTCCTTCTGGGTAATGCGACAATTCTATGGGTTTACTCAAGCAGTTTTTGGACTCAACCAATTGTTACTTTTTGTATATTTACGGCGTTTTATTTTCTTTTTAAATTCAACAGTGAAAATGATATAAAATATTTGTTATTAGCGGGTTTTTTTGCCGGATATTCTTATATAAGTAGATTTGCGAGTCTTTTATCCTTACCTTTCTTTATTTTTTATTTAATTAGCTTACGATGGAAAGAGAAAAAAACCGTCGTCAAAAACCTTGTTTTCTTCTCAATCCCTCTCTTCATTATTCTTTTTATACAAATGTACTGGAATTTCTATCGTTTTGGGTCGTCCTTCGATTCAGGATTTAACAGACTGTTCTTATCAAGCAAATTTTTAATTCCATATTTAACTAGTTTCCTTTTCAGTCTAAGCAGAAGTATATTGGTTTTCTCTCCTCCTTTGATATTAGGAATATTCGGGTTAAAAAAATTTTTTAAAGAACAAAAATTGGAATTCTTAATTATTGCTGGTATTTCCTCCTTTTTTCTTATCTTCTATAGTTTGTTCGGATTCGGTATTAGTATTACAGGAACCGCTTGGGGACCCAGATATCTGGTTCCGATAACACCTTTTTTATTGCTCCCCGTTTGTTTTTTTGTTGACGAGGTCAAATGGAGGAGAATGCTAACTTATTCAGCATTGGCAACCGGTTTTTTTATACAACTTATAATGGTTCTGCAACCTCTTCAAGGGGAAGCGATAAGCAAATATTATGGGGATTTAAAAGGCGTAATAGGTACGCCCTTTCTAAAAACAGAAATAATTCCTCAAGCAAAAATGCTGGTTAAAGGAGGTTTCCACCTCTGGATGTTTGATAGTGTCCCCAAACTAATTATTGGTCTTATTCTTTTAGGCATAAGCCTTTATTCTCTATGGTATTGTATCTCTGAAGTCAGAAAATTTGTAGAAGAACAAACAATCTCTGCTTAATTAAAATCAAATTACTATTCTTGTCAGGTTAAGTAAAATTTTGAAATGTAATAATAAAGAAGAAGATTTCTGTGTTCTCTGTGGTGTTTTTTTGATTCATTTCTTTGAATTTTGATTTGTAATTTTGCTTTTTGATATTTAAATTTTACATTTTAGCGGCTTTGCTAAATTAGAGTAGAAGTTGAAATTTTTGATTGAGAGTTAAAACCTATAATTCTGAAAATTTTTAAAATGGGTGTCCGAAGTTAAGATATATTTTTCCTCTGTTTTCTGGATAAGTTTCTTCCATTGCTCTTGCATAATCAAGACGGATTACGCCTATGGGAGAGTTGTATCCTATACCGAAACCCACACCTGTATTGAAATCATTTAATTCGATATCAGACGGATCCATCCAGAGGGATCCGAAGTCCGCAAAAATTATTGCATATAACCTACCATAGACAGGCATTCGGAGTTCAAGATTAAATAACAATTCATCTAGCCCGCTCCTGCGATCCGGTCTTGCATCGGGAAATCCAATAGAAGCTTCCTTATATCCCCTAAGTGAACCATACCCCCCCATTTCCAGACGAACATCCGGACTGATGTCTTCCGGGTTTCCTCTTGGAAAAGTAACCATAGCTCTTGATCTCTGGGCAATTATTAAGCGAAGAGGCAACGGATAGTAAGAGGCAAAATCCAGATTCAATCTGTCGAAGTGGTTATCGCCTCCTAAAATTCCTCCGGCGTAATCGTATTGCATAAGCAAGCGTAACCCTTTACTCGGATTAAGAAGATTATTTCTTTTATCAAATAAAAATCTCCCCGAAACCTTATTTGTAATACTAATTGTGTCAGCCTGTATTTTGGCTCTTCTGTATTCATAGGGGAAAGAAATAACGGAAAAAGGACCAATTTCTCTCTCAAGCACAAACTCGAAAGAAAAATCAGATTCAAATTCTCTCCTTTTCAGAGCCGGTGATGTTATTAAATTAAAACCTGTTCCTAATAGATAAGGTTCTCTGTATGTTAATCTATAATTTTGCTCCCATTCCTTAAAAATCAAACCTCCGGCTTCTTCATAAAATTCCGGAGTCCCTTTGAATGATAAATCAACAATTAATCTTTGAAGGTTTCCGAAGAGATCTAAATCACCCCACCTGAAATTAAATATAGCTTTACCGGGAGACTCATATCCAAGACCAACTTGGAAAAAACGAGATTTTTCTTCTCTTAAAATAAAAGTAATATCTACGGAATCGCTACGAACTTTTTCTTCATGTACATTCACATCAGAAAACATCTCGGTTCTGTAAAGATTGCTTTGCGAAAGATAAACTTTTGAAGGTTGGTAAACATCACCTGTTTGTACCTTTAGTTCACGGCTTACAACCTTACTTCGTACTTCTTTCAATCCTTTAATCTCAACTTTCCTGACATATATTTTTCTCCCTTCAACGATTGTTATTTTAAGGTAAATGCTATTTTTGTCTCCTCCTCCGTTCAAAAAACTTCTTTCTATTGTTATAGACGCGTCGGCAAAGCCTTTTTCAGCGTAATTGTTGGATAGAATATACTTGCCTGCGTCTATAGTAGCTTCGTCGTAATAGCTCCCCTCCTCTACTGATAATTTAGCTTTTATATAATCATGTGGAAAAATTTCATTCCCTGTAATTTCAACACTGTCTACTTTACTCCGAACACCTTCAAAAATATGATAGGTGATCACAAAGCCGTTTTTATCTTCAAGGAAATCTCCTTCTCTCTTTATAACTCTCATATCGAAAAAACCTCTACTCCTGTAATAACTAACTATTCTGTTCGGAGATTCCCTTAAGAATTGTTCTATATACTGATCTCCCTCTTTTATCGGAAGTACCTCCCTCAATCTCTTATCGCTGGCGAAATGGTTCCCTTCAAAATTTATTTTCAATACTCTACTTTCTCCGTTTTGCAGGACCTGGCTCGCGCAACCATAAAGGAAAGAAATAAGGAGCAGCGTAAAAACAGCGGATTGTATAACACATGACTTTCTGCGCAAAGAAGCTGAGTATTCGATTGTGAAATTCTCAATTAAACGCATTAAAAAACCCTCACTATTAGAAATGTTTCATTTGAATTAATTAAAAGATAAAATCTAAAGAACTTAAATACAGTTTACTTTTTCTCGCTTACAAGCAACTCATTTAACTCTTCAGGATTAGGAGAAATACGAGAGGCGTCTTTATGAGTAATAACCTCTTCTCCAATTAGTTCAACGAGCGACTTATTTAGTGTTTTCATCCCTTCTTTTGTTCTTGTCTGCATAATTGAATATAACTGGTGGGTTTTTCCTTCTCTGACCAATTTCCTAACTGCCGCAATCGAAACAAGAGTTTCGGTAACTGCGATCAGTCCACCTTTTTTTCTGTTTTTAATCAAGTCTTGCGAAATGATTCCAAGCAAGTTAGCTGATAATTGGAGTCTAACCTGCCTTCTCTGGTGTGGGGGAAAAATGTTTATGATTCTGTCAATTGTCTGAATAGCGCTTCTTGTATGTAAGCTTGAAAGTACTAAGTGTCCTGTTTCTGCTGCTGTTATAGTTATCTGTATGGACTCTCTGTCTCTCATTTCTCCTACCACAATAACGTCTGGGTCTTGACGAAGGGCGAACTTTACCGCAGCAGCGAAGGAATGAGTATCATAACCTACCGCTCTCTGGTCTATAACTGCTTTCTTGTCTTCGTATATGAATTCGATAGGATCTTCCACAGTTATTATGTGGGATGTTTTTCTTGTGTTTATATATTCAACAATGGAAGCCATTGTGGTTGATTTTCCGCATCCGGAAGGGCCCGTAATAAGCAGTAAACCTCTTGGCTTCACTGCGAACTCTTCTAAAACTTTTGGCAGTTTTAGACTGGTCAGATCCGGGATTTCAGCCGGGATCAAACGAAAAACTATCCCCGATGTTCGTCTTTGCATGAATACATTTACTCTGAATCGAGAAAGTCCGGGAACATTGACCGCAAGATCCATCTCCTTATTATTTTCGAATTGTTCCAATTGTTTGCGAGACATAACGCTACTGGCTACACCCCTAATGTCTTCTTCGGTAAGTGTATCATGGTTTTCCAGTCTGACCAATTCCCGATCTTTCCTTATGATGGGGACTGCATCAACCTTAAGAATAAGGTCAGAAACGCCATCTTTTTTCATTTTACTTAGAAGATTTCCAATATTCAAAGACATTTTAGCCTCTCGCTAAAGAAGACTCAAACATTTTTGGATTGGAAGCCTTGGAAAGAGCTTCTTCATATTCAACCTGTCCCCTTAGGTAAAGCTCTTTTAAAAAATCGTCCAGCAATTTCATTCCAAATTGTCCGCCTGATTTTATTATGTTGTAAATTTGTTCGACCTTTCCTTCTCTAATGGCATTAGATACGCCCTTGGTCCCAATAAGTATCTCAAAAGCAGCAATTCTTCCTTCTTGATCAGATCTCCTGAGTAAAGTCTGAGAAACTACGGCTCGGATTGTCGAAGCAAATTGGACGCGAATTTGATGTTGATGTTCAGGTTCAAAAACGTCCACTATTCTATCGACGGTCTGAGGTGCATCAGGAGTATGAAG
>CAZQNI010000027.1:0-11383 GCA_964594255.1 uncultured bacterium
TTCAATATGTAAAGAGCAGAGGTTTCCAAAGTAATAAGCCCTCCTACAGTAGTCATCGGTTCTTCCCAAGCTGGAGAATAAATGACCTCGACAAACGGGCGGAACCAAACATCATTCAAATAAATCGGCATAAAATTGTAACCTACGTTGCCTCTTTCAATATTAAGAAGCCTATAGTCGATTTCAAACCTCGCTGCCCCTCCTACTCGCATTCTTTTTTCTCCTCCGCAAGCTGGTTCTAAAATAGTAGAATCCGGTTTTATATTAAGTACTCCTATTGCTGAAAGAAATATTGAGAAACCCGAGTACGAGCAAACACTTCCTGCAAAAAATTGACAGCTTTCTCTTCCATTATAAACATCATATATTAAAGCAGGAGAAAGCAGAAATCTCTTATTATAATCCCCGAATACAAATACCGGAGAAAAAATTAACGGTATTCTCTTGTAATCCAGGCTATCTTCATAAATCGCAGCAAAATCCAGATAAACATCCTGCAAACCACTCCCGGCTGAAATCGCAGCTGGAAATGAAAGATAGACCTCCGCCAGGTGTTCATCTCTGTCCTTTTGTAACTCGGTTCTTAGAAAAGAAGGCCTTAAGGACATTGTTGTATATTTTATATCATAACCGGTAAAGTTAGTTTCCTCATCGTAATCTAAATACCACGACAGATTTCTGGTACCCGAAGCATCCATTCCTATAACGTTAAGTCTAATATTCGTCCTGTCATCTTCCATAGAAATTGTCGGAAATCTCAAGACAGGATCCCAGAGAAGATGCCTGAAATTATTAATATAGCCTCCTTTTTTATATGCAAGGCTCGCGTATGACGGTAGGGAAGGATCCGGCAAGTCTTCCATCACTTCTATCTCTTCCCTTTCCGTCATTTCTACCATTTCAACAGTCTGCCCTTCGGATGACATTCCTATAAAATATATTTTATTATCTAAAACGACCGGATAGGTACAAAAAGGAAGGTCTGTAAGCTTATAAAGAGAAGAATCCTTCCACATATAAGCCTGCCAGAACCCCAACCTGTTGGAAGAAAACAAAAGATTTTCTCCAACAAAATTGAGCCCACACTTTGAATAAGGCTCTTCAATTCCAACTGTATCCCCATCCAGGAAGAAAATCTTGTTACCTTTATCTTCATTATGCATAAGTATTGCTGTTTTATTTTCTCCGGCTACTATATCGAACGGTACCATGAACTCTTCGGAGAAAATAATATCCCTTTCATATTTATCTATTACCTCAACAATACCACCTCTCCACCCTTTTTGTCTGCCTATAATGAGTTTTCCGTCTTTTAGTATATCAAAAACTCGTAATGTTCCATCATCAGAATAAATCTTCTTTTTTTGCAAAGTACTGATATCTAAACTGTATATATCATTTTTAAATTTAAACCCGATAAGATTTTCACTGCTTGTAAAAACATCGAGTTTCCCGTAAAATATCTTACCATCTTTTATCCGCATGGGCATCTGGGAAAGAGCGAGGTCTTTCAAAAGAATTTTAAATTCACCCGTTTTCGGGTCTAATTGAACGATTTCAGAATAAGATATGCTTTTATTAACTGAGCTTTTTATCACCTTATCTCTGATAAAATACAGATAATGCTCATCACACGTAAGAAATTCAAGAAATTCATTCCCCGAATATATGACTTTTGATTTTTGAGAAAAATTATATCTTATAAGATCTTCTTCAAATTCTCTTTTCACCTCATCATAAAGATCAAAAGAAAACTTACCATAAGCTGATTTGTGAGTAGATTCAAAACTTAATAAAGGAATGGACTTTGCATATCTATCAGCCCAATCGGAAACTTTTTCCTCTCCATACTTTTTCGCTCTATGCCTTGCCATAAACCCTCCCCACATATAGGGCGAAGAGTAAAAGGGAAATTTGTAGTAATGATAATATGTAAAATCCTGCATGCCGGGAAATTTATTGTCCTTTGCGCAACACATACCGTAGGCATCATAAAAACCTCCGTTTAATCTCCCTTCAAAAGGAAATTGCATACTTTCAAAATAAACCGTATAAGATTCGGCCACCCATGTAGGAACATACAAATTAGGCTGAAAGTATTTACCAAATAATCCCCTGAACAATTTAGGTATTCCTCCTGTACTTGTCATATTTGAAATATGAGTATATTCATGAATGTTGCCTACTCTCCACCAGGAAGTCACACTGCTAATCCTCGGAACTGGAGGATGAATATATGTATTTAAGTTTATTGAATTCACCCATGGCATAGCATATCCCATAATTGAACCTCCAATATTGTCTATAAATAATAAGGTTCTCCCCGGATCATTATGAGTAAATTCTATAACACTCTCCCTATATGTTTCCAGTAAAGAAAGTTGTTGCAGTGCGCAGTCCTTATAAGATTCATTGGGGTAAATTACCGTAAAATTTTCGGTACTCATCGAATTCCATGATATCATAACAAAAAACAAAAAAGACATATCTCCTCCTACAAATTTCTGTGAAACACCTTACTAATGATATATTTAACAGTGATTATGTCAAGATAAAAACCCTAATCACTAAGCTATTAGCTATTCGCCATTTGCTTTTTGCATTAAACTCATCTAACAACATCCAAACCCTGAAATTTACCTCGAAGGGTACAAAGCTTTTTTGATTTTTTAGCTAACAGCTAAAGGCAAATAGCAAAAATCTAAGTTTAATTACTAATATACCAATCATCAAGAAATGGGTTTACAAATTATCTAAAGACTATATCTTTATTGGAACTTATATGAATATGGATGATAATATAACTAAAGGCGTAAAGGATTTATTAGGCGAACCGAAAAGGGCTATATTAAAATTATCGACCCCTATGATTATTGCTATGCTTGTCCATGCGTTCTACAACATAGCTGATGGATTCTGGGTCGCGGGCTTGGGCCCTGATGCCCTTGCTTCCGTCGGCTTATTTTTCCCTTTCTTTTTTATAATAATAGCTCTCGGCATGGGAATTGGAATCGGAGGCAGTTCTGCGATTTCCAGAAGAATAGGAGCAGGAAACAAAAAAGATGCAGACAATACCGCAGAACACACTCTCATATTGGGTTTTCTGATATCCGTAATCATTAGTATATGTGGTTTCCCTTTTCTCGACGAAATCATGAGAGCATTTAGCGGAGAAAACGAGAACGTCGCTTTTATGGCGATCAACTATTCGAAAATCTTTTTCCTGGGGACTCCAATACTGGTATTTTCAAATATTGCAGGTTCAATACTAAGGGGCGAAGGAGACGCAAAAAGAGCTATGTATGGTATCCTCATCGGTTCCATACTTAACATAATACTAGATCCAATATTTATATATTATTTCCGATTAGGTGTAATAGGAGCCGCAATTGCTTCGGTTTTCTCGATGGCTGTAAGTTCTCTACTTTATATATACTGGATGTTCAGTAAGAAAAACACCTATCTGGATATATCGATAAAGAATTTTAGATACAATGGAAAAATATTAAGTGAGATTCTCTCTGTAGGTCTCCCCTCGACACTGGCACAATTATCGATGTCTTTAAGTATGATAATACTCAACAAAATTGTTGTAATTGTAGGTACAACAGACGGGGTAGCCGTTTTCACAAGTGGCTGGAGAATAGTTATGGTGGCGACAACTCCGATTATGGGACTTGCAACCGGTGTTATAGCTGTAACAGGGGCAGCATTCGGAGCAAAAAATAAAGAAAAACTAAAAACAGCTTATTTATATGCGATAAGGTGGGGAATCTTCGTCGAATTATTCATAGCTCTCATTGTTTTTCTCTTTACCAAAGAGATTTCATATATCTTCACTTATTCTAAGGAAGCAGCAAGAATTTCAGAAGAGCTTATGAGATTTCTAAAAATCAGTACATTGTTTTACCTGGTCGTTCCTCCGGGAATGCTAACTTCGGCAATGTTCAGAGGAGTGGGAAAAGGATTTAATTCTCTAATTGTAACCATTATTCGAACTTTTGTTTTCCAGATACCTCTGGCTTATATATTAAGTGTTCATACAAGCTGGGACCTTACTGGCGTATGGTGGGGAATAGTTCTCGGTAATCTAATCGCTACTATTTTCACCTTTACCTGGGGATATAAGACAGTAAATAGAATTCTTTAAATCAAAAAATAGCAACAGATTAACACTGATAAATACTAATAAAAAACAACTTTTTTTACATTTCTAAAACCTATTCCACCACACTAAATTTATCTCACGCAGAAACGCAGAGAATACAGAGATTTCAAATTGTTTGTAAGTCGGTCGGTTAGTGAGTTAGACGGTTTTGAATTAACAAATCACCCTTGACTTATTAAAAAACATTGGCTATAATTCTTAATAATGAATAGAAAATTAGATAAAATGCTAAAGAATAGACATTTTTCTCTTACTAATCTTAAAAAAAATCCAATAATGATTGTTAATTTAATCAAATTGCTATGAAAAAACTATTTATTTACCCTCTATTTTTATTCTTATCTTTAATGTTATTTTCCACAAAAGTTTCCGCCGACGTCGTCCCTGATGATAACCCTCGGTACGTTAAAAACGTAATGCGCAGGTGTGTTAAATTCGTAAATTTAAACGAATTTCCAGATGTGGTTTTAATTGGCTGCTATTCGAAAAAAAAGGTGACAAACACGAAATAATTCAGATCGAAAATAAAAAATGTTTAAATAATAAGGGATTCGTCGTTAGAAAATTCAGCGTTTACTGGAACACAAAGGATAAACCCAATTGTATTGACACTAACAAATTATTGTTGGAAGATATCAAACCACAACTAGAACTTATTGATAGAAGCAATCCTTTAAAAAGAGAGAATATAGAATATTCTATTGCAGGATTTTCTGATGGGGAATTAGTTATATATATATCTAAACATACATTAGAATACAGAGATAGTACTCCGATGAAAGTCGAAACTTTTGATAATCCATTAGAAAACCAGCAATTAAAAAATAAGAATAACGAGTCAAAACCAACAGCAAAATCTTCACCTGAACCTGAAAAAGAGGGGACTGGCACACTATAACTTATTTCTCTAAAAAACTATTTTGTTTAAATTTTCAATAAGTTTCATTTATGATGCCATATATACACAATTTTCTATCTTCTTTATTGTTAACTCTAATTTCAGAAATCCCAATTGTTATTTTGTTCGTAAAATATTTTTACAAAAACAAAGAACTGAAAATTTCCAAAATTATCTTTACCGGCTTTCTTGCTTCCACGTTAGCTATACCATACTTGTGGTTTATTTTACCTGCCTATATTTTTAACAGAAGCCTATATCTATTAGTTGGCGAAGGTTCAATTGTTCTTGTAGAAGCAATAATTTATAATAGGTTACTTAAATTGAAATTATTGCAAGCATTTGTAGTATCTTTAATAGCTAACATCGTGTCAATGCTTTTGGGATTAGTATTTTAACGCCCGAAGTCTGCGTCGTCTGTGTTTAAATTTGTTTTTGGGATATGGTGTTGGTTTTAAAAAACATTATTTCTTTTTTATCTGTGTTTATCCGTACAAATCCGTGACTAATAAAAGTATTTATTCGTATCGGAGCGCCTTAACAGGGTCCATTTTTGAAGCCTTATTGGCAGGATACATCCCAAAGAAAACACCTACTATTACCGCGAAAAAGAATGCAAGCAAAATGGAACCCGGTGTTACGACGGATCCTCCTCCCTGGCTTAAGAATCTCGGACCCATCGTTCCGGCACCCACCATCATGTTGCCTACTGTATTGGCAAAAACGAAACCAAAAATAATACCTAAAATACCTCCGCTTAAACTCACTATTACCGATTCAATAAGGAATTGAATAAGAATATCCAATCTTTTTGCCCCTATAGCTTTTCTTATCCCAATTTCTCTTGTTCTCTCAGTAACCGACACCAGCATTATATTCATTATACCGATTCCACCCACAATAAGAGATATCGCGGCAATTCCGGAAAGCATTATCTTGAATGTACTGGCTGTCTGCTCTATTGTTTGTTTAAATTCCTCCCGGTTTCTAATATGGAAATCCTCAACCTGATTGTGGCGTTCCAGGAGGAGTTGTCTTACTCTTTCTTCTGAATCTTCCGCCGGAACAGTACCCGTAGTTTGAGCTTGAATCTCTCTGACAATATTGTCTTCCCCTGTAATTCTCTTTTGAGCTGTAAAAAGTGGTATGAATATCCGGTCGTCAAAATCGTTCCATCCAACAGAACCTTTTTCCTCCATAACACCAATCACGGTAAAACGCATATTTCTCATTTTTATTTCTTTTCCTATAGGATTCGTATCGCCAAAAAGCTCATCTTTAATTGCTTTCCCTATAACACATACCTTTGACCACGATTTCAGTTCATCTTCAGTGAAAAATCGACCATCTTTAACATGATGGTTATTTATAGACTGATACGAAGGTAAAGTACCTATAATGTCGGTTTCCCAATCTTTATCCTGATATTTAACAGTCATACTGCTCCTTACCTGGGGTTCCACATCTTTAATAAATTCCAAGTCTTCTTTAAGAGCAAGCGCATCCTCGTAGGTAAGCCCTTCTGACCGACCTCTCCACTGGAGAGCTTCTTCCTTACTGTCCGGTCTATGATAGTGTATACTTATGACGTTAGACCCTAATTTTTCTATCTGGGTGGTAATATTACGTTTTGCCCCCTCCCCGACGCCCATAACGCCAATAACCGCCCCAACACCTATAATTATACCCAGAACGGTAAGGAAGGAACGAAGTTTATTGGCAAAAAGACCTTTGTATCCCGAAACAAATCCCGAGATAATACTGCCAACCAAACTTGCGTCTCCCAGGTTTTCTTCAACAAAAACGGCCTTATTCTTTGATGATTTCCTTCTTATTTTTTCCTTTTCTATTTTACCATCCTTTATCTTGATGCTTCTCTGGGCGTAATCGGCAACAGCAGCATCATGGGTAACCATTATAACGGTTTTCCCTTCCTGATGCAATTTTTCAAAAAGAGCCATAATTTCTTTACCGGTTTTTGAATCAAGATTTCCCGTAGGCTCATCTGCAAATATTATGGATGGGTTGTTTATTAAAGCCCTCGCGATTGCAACCCGCTGCTGTTCTCCGCCTGAAAGTTCGTTCGGGTCGTGGTAAGCGCGCTTTTCAAGACCGACCCTCTGAAGGGTATTCATTGCCTTTTCTTTTCGTTCCCCCTCACCTACTCCGGAATAAAGAAGAGGAAGTTCCACATTGCTTAACGCGTTCATTCTTGGGATAAGGTTAAAGGTTTGAAAAACGAACCCGATTTTTTTCTTCCTTATATCGGATAACTCATCGTCGGTCAGTTTACTCACATCATGCCCTTCCAGGTAATAACTCCCGGAATTGGGTCTTGAGAGACAGCCGAGTATATCCATCATGGTTGTCTTCCCTGAACCGGAAGGACCTATAATCGATAAAAATTCTCCTTTGTTAACTTTAAGAGAAACACCCCGCAGAGCATGAACCTCTACATTGCTTCTGCAGTAAACCTTGGTAAGATTTTTTGCTTCGATTAATTGCATAATATATATTATCTGCCTGGCGGACGGCCGCTTCTCTGGCCACCGGGTGAAAATCCCCCAACACCAAAGTTTTCCTGCCCTCCGGATATAAGTAGCGTGTCGCCTTCCGAAAGCCCGCTTTTGATTTCTATTTTAACATCATCATCAAGTCCCGTGATAACAGGTTTAGGGACAACCTTACCTTGCTCGCGAGTCAGAACCATAGTTTTACCTTCCCTGTTTATTACGGCATGTTTTGGTATACAAATGACATTATCAGCCTCCCCGACGATTATATCAAGGTCTGCCGTCATACCCGGCCGAATTTTAACATCCGAGTCCAGAATCTCAACCTCGACAGGATAAATCACAAGATTCGCGTCTTCTGTACCAGAAGGCGATATCCTTTTAACCTCACCCTGGTATATTTTGCCCTTTATAGCGTCAAATCCTATATTAACTTTTTGTTCTTTCTGCAGTTTCCCCACGTCAACTTCGTTTATATTGGCTTTTACTATCATCTCATTCAAATCGGCAACCGTCATAATAGCAGTACCCCCACCCCCAATTGCCTGGGTTCCTGAGGTTATCATCTCTCCCTCTTCGACATTGATACTTGTTATCATTCCGTCAATGGTAGATTTGAGAGTAATATTGTCAACTCCCTCAAGGTCAAGGTTAAAGTTTTCTATATCCACATTCTCCTCGCCGCCGAGTACTACCCACAGTTGTTTCTTTGCAAGCTGAAGCTGTATTCTGCTGTTTTCGTATTGTTTACGAGCATCTTCTACTTCTTGCTCAGCAATAAAACCTTTCTCGTAGAGTGTTTCCATTCTTTTTAAGTTTCGCTCTGCTTCTTCCAAATCCAGATTTTTACTCTTTATGGATGCTTTTGTCTGAGCCACCTGCTGAGCTTCCTCAGGCTGAGGTTGTATTAGAACCAATTTTTGTCCTGTTTTGACCTTATCACCTTCTTCAACGAATAACTTTATTACCTTTCCGGCAAGCTCGGATTTTATGTCTATCGAAATAACCGGTTCCACTGTACCGCTTTCTGTAACTTTCTGAACAATAGTGTCTCTGCTCACCTGAACAGTTTTAAATTTAGGAGCTTTATTTCTGCGACTCCCGGCAATACGAAAAATCAAAAAAATAAGTATTAATGCTCCCAGAATAATTCCACCAACTATTATATGTTTTTTCTTCACTTTCATTCCAACTCCTCCTTATCATAAAGGACCCCAATTGCTCTTTTTAATAAAGCTTCGGCTTCGAGAAAATCGTATTTAGAACTAATAAAATTAATCTGCCCTTCGGTAAGAGCAACCTCAGCGTCTATAACTTCTGTTATGGGAGCAAGACCATTTTTATACCTCCCAAGAGCAGCTTTGTAACTCTCCTCGGCACTCGCAACCAGCCTTTTGGTTAATCCAATCTTCTTTGACGCGTTTTCCAGATTGATGTGGGCTGACTTTACCTCGAGTTCAACCTGCCTTTCCAAATCTTTATACTCGAGTCTCGCGTTGTTTAAGTCTATATTGGCTTTCCTGATAGCTCTAGATTTAACTCCTCCGTCGAATATAGGAAAACTCAAAGTTAATCCGACACTCCAGTCAGAATTATCATCCCAATTAGGCCTATTTAAAGGTAAATCTTCGAACGCAAAGCGCTCCGCGTTAAGACTGTACCCACCTGTTAGGGTTAATGTCGGTAATCTGTTAATCCATGCCATCATCATATTAAATTTACTCGCGGCAACCGAAGACCTCTCTTGTTCTATATCCGGTCTGCTCCTGTAAGCTACTATTAACACACTATCAAATTCCGGAACATCTAACTTCTCCAACTCCACATCTTCAATCGACAAGGGAAAATCGAGAGCGAGTCCCATTACCTCGTTTAATTCTGCTTTCCTTATCAGAAGCTCGCCATCTGTCTCATGCAAATTTACTCTGGCTCCTTCTAAAGCTGCTCGGGCTTTAAGTGTATCCGCTCTGGGAACCATTCCCAATTCAAATTGCGCTTTTGAGAACTCAAGCTGATACTTTTTTTGTTCAAGTGTGCTTTTTCTTAAATCTAGCATCTGAGAAGCCTTAAGTAAATTGTAATATCTCTCAATTACTTCCATAATAAGATCCATTGTTGTTAGTCGATAACCTTCTCTTGCCGAAGTAAGATTGGCATTGGTTCTTTCAACGTCGAGATAAGTCCTACCATTGTTAAACGGTTGTATCGAAGCAGAAAGAGCAAGATCATAATGATCGCTATTCCAGGATAAGGTATTATACGTATCATTAATATAATATCCCCCGGAAAGATTGACATCCGGAAGAAAACCTGCTTTTGCGTCACCAACATCTAGTTCACTTTTTTTAACACCTCCTTCCGCGATTAAAATAAGAGGCGAGTTTTCCAGAGCTATTTCAATACATTGATTGATCGAGAAGGTTTCCGGGAACACCCCCTCTTCATACTGCCCCGGAGAAGGAAAAATCGCTACGAAAAATGCGAAAAATAAGAAAGCAAATTTCTTCGACATTAATTTTAATCCAATTTTAGATAAATCATTACTCATATGACACCCTCCCGGGCAATTATAATCGATTTTAGACTATAAGCAATGGAACTAAGGGGTGAAAACAATAATATATATACATTTTCACCCCTTAGGAATCAAGAAGGGTAAGTTATTTTCCCATAGGACATCCGGGTTTCCCCTGCTCCCCGCGCATTTCAGATCCTCCATGTCTTTTTCCTAAAAACTTATGAAGAAACATTTTTCTTGCCTCTTCTTTTTTATCATCGGGAATGAGCTTATACATCTCTATTTTTTGTTCTATCATTCTCCTCGAAATTTTCTGTCTAAGGTCTGATATTTCATCATGAATGGATAAGATTTTCTTAAAATCAAGTTCCTCTTCGATCAAGACCTTTTCCATTTCCAGTTCTTTCTTTTCAATCTGGTTCTTTAAGTCAAGTATTTTCTCTTTGTTTTTCAACCTCATTTCTTTCATCTTCTGCAATACTTCTTCCTCTAAGTTCAATGAAGAAAGCCAACCATGATGCATTTTACCCATAGATTCTTTGTCAACCTTCATCTTCTCATACTTTTTTCTTTCTTCAGCTTGTACTGTTAAAGGTAAAACTAAAAACGCACTCATTAAGACATAAAACATAATCATAATATACTTTTTCATAATTGCCTCCATTTTTTGAATATGACCCAACAAACTTTGTATCGGTTCCAACAAAATGTAAAAATCAAATATCAAAATGTAAAATTACAAATCAAAGTTCAAAAACAAAAAAACAAAGAAGAAACGAATTACCCAAATATCACAAACCTAAAAAAATAAAAAAATCTGAGTATATCTGAGTTTATCTGCGTTCTATTTTCTTAGTGACTTGGTGTCTTCGTAGTTAATCCTATTGTCCATTAAAAGAATACGAGATAAATTCATCCACATTCTCTGGAATTACACTTGGATAAATAGTTTCAGTGACCGAGGATATAAAGGTCTCATTCCAATCAGGACTTGCAGGCTCTGTTTTAGAGAAATCAAAACCAATAACAAAAGAAAGTAAAAAAACTATGAATAAAGAGCCGGTAACAGCCAAGTTCCTTTTTTTTCTTCTGGATCTTTCAAAAATAACTTTTCCAGCTATCTCTTCACTCCAAAAACTACTTTGTATTCTTTTCTCTATTTCTTTATTTAAGCTATGCATAGATTTCCTCCTTAGCTAATATTTCCTTTAATTTCTCCTTTCCCCTGTGTATTCTTGACTTTACTGTTCCCCGGGAAATCGAAAGGAATTTTGCTATCTCTTTTT
>CAZQNI010000028.1:0-11199 GCA_964594255.1 uncultured bacterium
TTATCTTACAGTTGGTTTTATTTTTCTTTTGTTTTTGGTTAAAGTTATTCTTTTTGAATAATTGCCACAGAGGCACGAGGTCGCAAAGTTTTAATTTATGTTTTTTTTGGTCGGCCGTCTTCGGTCATCAGTCGGTTTTATACCTAAAACCTAATATGTTGACAATGATGTGATTTTTTTTATAATAATAGTGTATATGGAATTGTCCAGAAATATTGAAATCAGTTTATATTGCCTAGAAGTGGAGTATTTGTGATTATAATTAGTACATATAAACTATGTTAGGAGGAAGAAAATGAAAAGAATATGCATCCTCGTTGTGATAGTTATGTTGCTGTGTCTCTCTGCATTCGCCTGGAAAGGCGGCGGTTTCAGATCGTTGGAGCACATTTCCTCCTGCGAGAACCTGTTAGTCATTCAGGTTCCCAGGTCGTATCAAGGGAATCCTCCATCGTATGATACGGACGAGCCACCATCGGTGGCTTACACAGTAGAAATCCTGAAAGACCTACGAGGAGAGTATTCTGTTGGGGAGAAGGTTACTGTCAGTGTCATGCAGAAACTCACGCCCGGTTCTCGATACCTCCTAGCTGGAAGACCAGCCACACGCGGCGGCAAGCCATGGTTGCTTTTTCACTGGGAGACTGGAGTAGTCGAGATTCCTTCTGCCTTCAAGTTGTCAATGCTGGAAGATAAAGACATTCCAGCTCAAATTACTGCTGTGCTTTCTGCTCGCCGGAAAGAAATCAAGAAAAGGATCAGAGAACTTAACAGAGAAAAGGAATCCATTGACAGAATTATTCCTGAAAAAGCTCCTAACAAGCCGGATGCAGGCGACGGCAAATAGCCGCGCCTAATCCGCACCGTTATGTACCACTTTGAAAGTAAATATCAACAGGATCAAGCATTGAAATGTGAAATGATTTGATAGATTCTTCGAATCCAGGTTAAATGGCTAAATGGCAAAATAGTAAAATAGTCCCCCATTTCCCAATTTTCCTATTTTTCAATTTTCTAAATACGGCCGCCAGTCTCTAGTCACTTGGCATAGTCAAAAAAAGTAAAGTTAATGAGTTGGTGTGTTGTTGGGTAGAAAAACAGCCCAACAGACCAACAGTTAAAAACTCTGTGTTCTCTGTGAGTTCTTTTTTTTCTCTGTGTACTCTGTGGTAAAAATATTAGGTGGGGGGTGGTGCCTTGACAAGCCTTGAAAATGTATTACATATAACTTGAAATTTGCTCTTAAATCAATGATTCTAAAGGAGGAAATGTTATGGAAAATGTTTTCTGGTCAGTTCCCGGTATTTCGGTTGTTGCACTTCTTTTTGCATGGTTTTTTTATAGACAGATGATGAAGAAAGAAGAAGGAACTGCGAGGATGATTGAGATCGCGAATGCCGTAAGAGAAGGAGCGTTAAGTTATCTTAAAGTCCAGGACAGCGTTGTGGCGATTTTTCTTTTGATAATGGCTGTCCTTTTTGCTGTACTTGCTTTCGGGCTTGGAGTACAATCTAAATGGATTCCGCTTGTTTTCTTACTTGGTGGATTCTTATCAGGTCTCTCAGGATTTCTGGGTATGAAAACCGCGACTAAAGCTGCAGTCAGAGTGACAAACGCGGCCAGGGATTCTCTCGGCTCTGCTTTAAGTATTGCTTTCAGGAGCGGTTCCGTTATGGGTCTTTCGGTTGTTGGTTCATCTTTACTTGGAATATCGATATTGTTTGCAATATTTTATTTTTGGTTAAAATTACCCCTTAATGAGGTTACCAGTATCCTTCTCGGATTCGGCATTGGAGCGAGTTTCGTTGCTCTTTTTGCTAGAGTTGGAGGCGGAATTTATACTAAAGCCGCCGATGTCGGAGCTGATCTTGTTGGCAAAGTCGAAGCGGGTATTCCTGAAGACGATCCGCGAAATCCCGCGACAATCGCGGATAATGTCGGAGATAATGTCGGAGATGTGGCAGGCATGGGAGCCGATTTATATGAATCTTATTCGGATGCGGTTGTAGCTACTATGGCTCTTGGAGTTGCCGCAGGTCTCGGTATGAAAGGAATTCTTGAACCGCTTTTAATTGCCGGTGCTGGTATATTGTTCTCCATTCTGGGGGTTTTTCTGGTTCGAGCGGGTAAAGAAGCCACCCAGCACAGTCTTATTAAATCGCTTTCAAGAGGCATAAATTTTGCTATGATCGCGACAGGGATCGTTGCGATATTCATTGTGAGATTTATTACCCCGGATAAGATGGGGGTAATAGGTTCGATATTGGTGGGACTTATAGCCGGAACGATTATAGGAAAAGCGACGGAGTTTTACACATCCTCTGCTTTTTCTCCAGTCCGTAAGCTTTCCGCCTCCGCAAAGTCTGGTCCCGCGACTTTGATAATCGACGGTTTAGCTCTTGGTCTTAATTCTACTGTTATTCCCGTTGTAACCGTTGGTATATCTATAATACTCGCTTTTGCCTTCGCGGGAGGATTTAATAGTTTTATAATGGGTTTGTATGGTGTAGGTCTCGCGGCTGTCGGTATGCTGTCGACTCTCGGTATAACACTCGCTTCGGATGCGTATGGTCCTATTGCCGATAATGCAGGTGGAATAGCTGAGATGAGTGAATTGGGTAAGGAAATCAGAAAAAAAACAGACCAGCTCGATGCTCTTGGTAATACAACCGCCGCAACAGGTAAAGGTTTCGCGATAGGTTCTGCTGCTTTTACCGCACTGGCTTTGATTGCCGCTTATCTAACCGAAATCAAAATGGCTTTAACTCGTCTCGGAGTAGAAGTTATTAATCTTGGAGAACGGGTTGTAAGTGTCAGCAGTGTTACTTTTCTTGAGCTTTCGGATTATTACAATTTAAGTCTGCTTAATCCGACTCTTCTCGCGAGCCTTTTGATTGGCGCGGTTATTACTTTTCTTTTCTGCGGTATGACTATGAGTTCCGTAGGGAAAACAGCCCAGGCGGTTATAGGTGAAGTTAGAGAGCAATTTAAGGATAAAGATATTCTTGCGGGTAAGAAGAAACCCGACTACGCTCGAACTGTTGCAATTGTTACTAAAGCAGCGCAGAAGCAGATGATAATACCTTCTTTAATAGCGATAATTTCGCCCATACTAATCGGTTGGGTTTTCGGAGTCTCGGGTGTGATCGGTTTCCTTGTGGGAGCTCTTGCGTCCGGATTCTCTATGGCTGTTTTTATGGCTAACGCGGGCGGTGCTTTTGATAACGCGAAGAAATATATCGAAGAAGGAGCTTATGGCGGAAAGGGTTCTGACACTCATAAGGCAGCAGTTACGGGAGATACGTTAGGTGATCCGATGAAGGATACTTCAGGTCCCTCGCTTAATATTTTAATAAAACTGATGAGTATTCTTTCCGTAATCACCGCGGGTTTCGTTGTAGCTTTTAGTCTTTTTAAATAGAAAAAAGGCCGACCGCTGACGGCAGATATAAAACAGGAAAAAACAAAAAAATTTGCACATGTAGAACATGTAGTTAATATAGAAATAAAAACAAAAAAATTAGCTACAATCTCTACATTCTCTACATGTAAAAAATTGGTGTTGTGTGGTGGGGCTCTGTGTTCTCTGCGTCTCTGTGTGATAATAATTTGGTGTTGTGAGGTTGGGTTTTAAACAACATTATCTTTTTTTTCTCTGTGTTCTTTGTGTTCTTTGTGGTTCAATTCATTTTTTCTTCGTGTTTTTGTGGCGAAAAAACCTCCTTGACAGAATACGGAAGTATTCATACAATAAGTTGAAGAGAGGAGGTAATCATGAAAAGTTTTTTCTTATTGATTAGTTTAGTCGTTTTTTTGTTTTGCCCTGCTTTTTTGTTTGCAGCTTGCGAAGACAACCCGGGTATGTCCGACTCCTGGATGAATGCGGCAATGCGTAATATAGAGAAAGAAGAATATAAACCCTCATTACAGAAGTTAGATTATAGAGGAGAGAGTTTCACTCATCCCAAATTTCATCTTGCGAACAGAGCGAATAATCTTCGTGCGTATTTCGATGAAAACGGAATGGAACTTATCTCGAGAGTGATTTCCGAAGAAGAAAAATGGAGTTTGAGAATTAAGTCAATTGCAATTACAAGTGGAAAAGATGAAAAGTTTTTTAGCGATTTAGATGTTGCGATTAATGGAGATAATATTATATGCACTGGCGATGGTATTGAAGTTGTTTATTCCAACTCGGAAAGCGGAATCCGGCAAAGTATTTTGATACAGGAAGGAATAAAAACAGAGAGAGTAGATTTTATTATTGAAGCAGAAAATCTGGATATTACTCCAGAAAGAGACAGATTCGTATTAAACAATAAAGAAAATGCGATTATATATCAGATTGAAGAAATCGAAGATGCAGACGGAAAAGAGGTATCGTATTCCTTATCAAATGCAGAAGATAAGTTAAAGATTTCATTGGGTGAGGAAAATTTGATTTATCCGATAGTGATTTCTGCCAATATTACTTTAAACACTCCCCCAGCCGAAGATTTATTTGCTTCGATATCTGCAAAAGGTAGAAGCCTTCCCCAGAGTTTTAACTGGTCGGGTGAGTCCGATCAGCTTGACGCATGGTTCGGCTATTCCGTCTCCACAGGAGGAGATGTGAACGGAGATGGTTATTCAGAGGTGATTGTGGGTGTTCCTCTTTACGATGGAGGGCAGGCGGACGAGGGGTGTGCATTTGCTTATTATGGAAGCTCCTCAGGACTTCCCGGTTCTCCCAGTTGGTCTTATGAATCTGATCAGGCAGGCGCGCAGTTCGGCTTCTCTGTTTCTTGGGCAGGTAATACGGACGACGAACCGGAAGATTTTTGTGAGGTCGTTATTGGCGCTCCTTTTTATGATCAGGTAAAAGTGGATGAAGGGGCGGTGTTCTTATTTGAGACGAGTTTTAATGATCCTGAAGGAGGGTTGCTTGATATTCCTGTCGGGATTGGTAGGTCCTATCAAGATTCCGCACACTTAGGTTGGTCGGTCACCTCGCTTGATGTGATCAGAGATGGATATTCGGATTTGATTGTAGGAGCCCCTGATTACGATAGTTTAGGAAAAAATGTGGGAGCAATATTTCTTTATAGAGGACCAAATATAGGAGAATACCCCAGTCAAATAATATGTGGGTCGCAGGAAAATGCAAAGTTCGGTTTCTCCGTTTCCGGGGCGGGGATGTCGACGAATTATAGGCCGTACATTATTGTCGGAGCTCCTTATTACGACAGCACTTATGAAGATGAAGGTAAGGTGCTTACATATTGGGGGGGTGAGAGTCATATTAATTCTATCCCCTCCTTAGAAATGACATCCGGGCAAACAGGGGCATGCCTCGGTATTTCCGTGTCGGGAGCGGGAGATGTAAACGGAGATGATTATCCAGATGCGATTGTGGGGGCTCCTTTTTACAGCAATGGACAATCGCATGAAGGAAGAGCATTTGTTTTTAATATAGGGGGTGGTGCCACCTCTATTAGCTGGATTGGTGAAATAAATCAAGCAGACGCAAGGTTTGGCACCTCTGTCTCAGGAGCAGGAGACGTAAACGGAGACGGATATTCGGATGTGATTGTGGGTGCTCCAGGTTATGATGGTAATAGAGGCGGTGTATTTGTATATCTTGGGGGTCCGGATGGTGTTACAAGCCCGGGACCCTTACCCGACTGGACGGTTCAGTCTTCTCAGACAAATTCATATTTCGGCTACTCCGTCTGTACAGCAGGAGATGTAAACGGAGACGGATATTCGGATGTGATTGTGGGAGCGCCTCTTTATGACCACGGACAAAATAATGAGGGAAGAGCATTTGTGTATCATGGAAGTTCTTCCGGGCTTTCTGATTTACCTGACTGGATTGAGGAATTCGGCCAGGCGGACGCATTTTTCGGATATTCAGTCTCCACGGCAGGAGATGTAAACGGAGACGGATTTTCTGATGTAATTATGGGTGCTTATCAGTACGACGGCGGACAAACGAATGAAGGGGCATCATTCGTATATAATGGCGGTCCCTCGGGTTTGTCTGCATCACATGACTGGGTAGCAGAGTCCGATCAGGATGAAGCGTGGTTCGGATATTCCGTCGCAGGAGCAGGGGACGTAAACGGGGACGGATATTCGGATGTAATTGTGGGTGCTCGTAATTACGACGGAGCAGAAACTGATGGGGGAGGGGCATTCGTTTATCATGGAGATTCTTTAGGACTATCCACATCTTATGACTGGGCCGAGGAGTTTTCTCAGGAATACGCATGCTTCGGTTACTCTGTCTCGACGGCGGGAGACGTAAACGGGGACGGATATTCGGATGTAATTGTGGGTGCCTTTGCATACAATAATGAACAAGTTGCAGAGGGTGGTGCATTCGTATATCATGGAGGTTCCTCAGGACTTTCTACCTCACATGACTGGTCAGCCGAATCCGATCAGATGGGCGCGTTCTTTGGTGCATCCGTTTCCTCGGCAGGAGACGTAAACGGCGACGGGTATTCGGACGTGATTGTGGGTGCTCCTTGGTACGATGATGTAGAGTCAAATGAGGGTGGTGCGTTTGTATATCATGGAGGCGGAGGAGGGCTTTCTGTCTCTCCGGATTGGAATGCCAATTCCGGTCAGGCACAAGCATACTTTGGAACTTCCGTATCAAAAGCGGGAGACGTAAACGGGGACGGATATTCAGATGTAATTGTAGGTGCTTATGCGTATGACAATCCGGAAACGGACGAGGGTGGTGCGTTTGTATACCGTGGGAGTCCTTCCGGGCTTTCAGCCTCCTACAATTGGATGGCAGAGTCCGATCAGGATGAAGCGTGGTTCGGTTACTCCGTCTCGACGGCGGGGGACGTAAACGGAGACGGATATTCGGATGTGATTGTGGGCGCACGTGATTACACCCATGGACAAATGAATGAGGGATGTGCTTTTGTGTATCATGGCAGTTCGTTGGAACTCTCCATGTCTTACGACTGGATTGGTGAATCAAATCAGCCAGATGCAGAATTCGGTTACTCCGTCTCGACGGCGGGGGACGTAAACGGAGACGGGTATTCGGACGTGATTGTGGGTGCTCCTTGTTACGATAACGTAGGAACTGATGAGGGTAGAGCATTTGTATATTACGGCAATGGAGGTGGAGTTTCTCTCATCCCAACTCAGTCTGCTTATGTTTGGCCAGTTGGTTCTCATCCTGTCCAGCTTGGCAATTTAACCGGAACTTCTGGTGTTCAGCTTAATATTCTTGGAAAAATACCCGGAGGCCAGGGAAAATTAAAATTGCAGTGGGAAGTCAAAGAACTCGGTCAACTATTTGATGGGACTTCTGTTTCCGAGAGTGATTCATGGTATCTTTGCGGCCTTCACGGAGTAGAAATTTCAGAGGATGTAGCCGACTTACAAGAAGGAACTGCCTATCACTGGAGAATCAGATTAAAATACGCCCCTCTAAGTTATACCGCCCTAACTCATTCCAGATGGTTGTCGATAGGCCCGAACGGATGGAATGAAAAGGATTTTATCACAACAGCCCTTGCCGGGATTGAGGATGATCCAGGCGTAAATGCGAATTTGCAGCTCAGCGTATTTCCATCCATTTCAGCAGGAGCCTTCAGTATAAGTTTTTCCGTTTCCGAAGAAGATACAAAAGAAGATATAAATTTAAAAGTATACAATAAAGCAGGAATAATGGTTAAAAGTCTTTTTAGGGGAAAGAAACCCGCGGGAACTCACACGATAACCTTAAATGGAAATAAACTGCCAAATGATATATACTTTATTTCTCTTAAAAAGGGAAAGAAAGAACAGATTGTAAGGAAGGTTGTACTGCTTAAATAACATAGATAGTAGATTGTAGAGAGTAGGGAGTAGTAAGTAGATATTTGTTTAGGATTAGTAGTAAAGCGGGGAGTTAAGCGAGGATTAAGGATTAGTCGCAAAACTATGAGGAGAAGCAAGGATTAAGAAGAAACTGACCACTTAATCCCTAATCCTTGGAGTGCTAACTTGTACTACTTCTAATCCTATCTTTGTTTTTGTGGCTTATATTATGGATTGGAAAGAAGAATTAAAGAATTTTATAGATAATAAAACCGTAATTATGGGTATTGGTTCGACATTGAAATCCGATGATGGTGTGGGTGTTTTCATTGCCGAAAGCCTTAAAGATATGGGGATTAATAATGTGATTGTTGCAGGTGCAACACCGGAACACTGGCTGGGATTTCTGACTCAGAAAAAATTCGAGAAACTTTTAATTGTAGATAGTGTTCTTTTTGGAGGAGAAAAAGGCGAAATAAGGCTTTTGGATTTACAGGAAATAAGCGAGCGATTCGGACTTACCCATTCTTCTTCTCTTCATCTTTTTTATGATTTTATTTCCAAAGAAGGTTCTGTAAAAGAACTAAAGATTCTGGCTATTATGCCGGTAAGTTTAGAAGTAGGGGAGCGTTTATCCGTTCCGGTGAAAAAAAGTGCTGAGAAGATTATTCTATTCTTTAAGAATCTTCAATAAATCTGTCATTTTACTTATATTGTGAGTAGCAACTCCGACTTTTGAACCTTTGGGATCAAAAAAACAAGATTTTATGCCAGATGCGCGGGCGGCTTCTATATCCAGGATTCTATCCCCAACCCCCAGAGTTTCTTCTTTTCTTAATTTATATTTATCAATAATATAATTGAAGCTTGTTGGGTCGGGTTTGAGCGGAAAATTCGCATCAGAAGTTACTATTTCGATAAAATATTTGTTAAGACTATGTCTGGATAAAAATTCATTTAGACTTTCGAATCCCCGGTGAGTTATAAGAAAATTTCCCCCGCGTTCCGAGACGTATTTGAGAACTTCTTCTACTCCTTCGAATGGCTTATCTTTAAAAGTTAATTCCCCGAAATATCTCTTTTTGAAATTTTCATAAAATTCTTCTCTATCTATATTAAACTCATCAGCAAGACTTTCTATACAGAAAGTTATAGAAGTTTTAGCAAGGGAGAAAGCTTGGTTATAATCGTATTCAACCCCATAGTCTTTCTTTAAAACATCGATAAAAGCCCGAGTTATTTCAGGGTACGTATCGAAAAGCGTTCCGTCAAAGTCCCAGATGATGTTTCTAAAAGCCATGCCCCACCACACCAAAATTAAATGAACCACAAAGCACACAAAGAGCACAAAGCAAAACAACAAAATTGATATTGTTGATTAAAACCCTCACCCACCTCCCAAAGAGAATTTGAACCACAAAGTTCACAAAGTTTTTTATTTCTTGTTTTTGACTAATGACCAATGACCAGTGACTAATTACTAAATTATACACACGAATAGCACGAATTGTTTTAAAAAAGATACCACAGAGAACGCAGATTTTTTGGGTTTGAAAAACCGCTACCCACCTATCATTTTTCTTATGTTTATTTTCTTTTTTTAATTTCATTCCCCTTTTTGTAATTTATATGTTTCTGTGTTTTGTCAATGTTTTCATTTAAGTTGTGAAACAACTTAAATGACCGATGACGGTAGACGGCCGACCGTAAATTCTTCGAATCTAAGTTGAATGGTTAAATATTAAAATTGTTAAATGGTAACAAAAAAAATCTTGTGTAAATCCAAAACAAATCGAAATATTTGGGGGATCAGTAATCTGGTGAAAATCTGTGTAATCTTGTGGTTAATTCTTGAGCGTGATAGGTACTTGAAAAGTATCCATAATAAGTTAAATTTAGAAATAAAAGGAGGAAAAATGAAAAGGTTTATAATATTATTTTTAATATCTTTTATCTTATTAGCGCAAGAACCGGTTGGCTCTCCTTTGGTCTTATTAAAAGTTGAAGATTTTGGGGCGGTAAGCGATGATGAGATTCTCGATACGGAAGGTATAAATAAGGCAATAGATTCCTGTGCTGTTCTTGCGAACGGAATAGTTGTGTTCTCTAAAGGAACTTATTTATCCGGTTCGATTCATTTAAAAAGCAATGTAACCTTACAAATCGAAAAAGAAGCCAAAATCCAGGCTGCACTGAAAGGAGTTAGTGCTTTTGATTCGCCCGAGCCAAATTCGTGGGATAAGTATCAGGGTTTCGGGCTCAGTCATTTCCATAATGCCCTCATCTGGGGAGATAGTGTTGAAAATGTGACTATTAGAGGTGAAGGCATTATAAGCGGAACTGCATCTCTTTATAGTAATTCTGAAATTGGAGAGGGGGATAAAGTTGTTTCCTTGAAGTTATGCAAAAATGTTGAGATAAAGGATGTAACTATAACTGACGGTGGGTATCTGGCTGTTCTGGCTACTGGATGTGATAATGTAAAAATACGCAATGTGAAGATAGAAACTAAGGTTAATGGTATAAGCCTTGTAGGAAGCAATAATGTTATCTTACGAAACTGTGAGGTAGAAACGGGTAATGATGGAATTTCTCTTAAATCGGATTATTCTTTAGGTCGTAAATTAATCAGTAAAGATATCAACATAAGTAGTTGTATGATTTCTGCCGGTGGTATTGCTTTGCAGCTTGGTCCGGAAACGGTTGGTGATTTTAGAAATATACAGCTTTCAAATATAACAATAACAAAAGCTGATAATGCGGGTATAAGTTTTACTTCAAACCATGGAGCGGTAATAGACGGCGTTAATGTTCAAAATGTTACTATGGAGAGTGTTGCCATTCCTTTCTTTGTTAATCTATCTAAAATTAAAGGTGCATCGCCGGGTTCTCCCACCGTTGGCGGTATTAGGAATCTTAGAATAAGTAATGTTGTCGTTAAAGATGTTTACGGCTACGGTAGTGGATGGAAGTTTACCAGTACAATTATGGGCAAATCTGACAAGAAACTTGAGAATATCGTTCTTGAAAACATGAGAATGACTTACAAGGGAGGTAGTTTGTCTTATCTTGGTTTGAAGGAGGATCCGGTTAAAATAAGACTTCCTCAAATAGATGATTATCGACCGGAAAAGTATGGCCTAAGGCCGGCTTATGGTCTTTATTGCAGGTATATAAAGGAATTGAAAATACGAAATGTTTCCGTCGATTTTGAGAAGGAAGACCCCCGTCCGGGTATGATTTTGTTCGATATTGAAGGTGCGGTATTAAATCGCTTTTATGCGGAGAGGTCGGCTATTAGAGATTTTGATATACTCCTGGATAATGTCAGCGATTTTATGATAACCGGAAGTCCCGGTGTGGTACACATCGAAAAGAAAGATTTTG
>CAZQNI010000029.1:0-10874 GCA_964594255.1 uncultured bacterium
AAAAGTAAACGAACCAAAGATTGTGTATCGTCCGGGTCAGCTTCAATATCGGTTAATACAATCAATCGATGCTTCCCGTTTGATTCATCCTGTTTGGTCCGGTGTGATGAATTTGACGATTCGGGTGTCAAATTTTGGATGCATGACACAAGCATCAATATCGATATCATTCCGATTGAATATAATTTTTTAATCATTTTTAAATATACATCGGTATTATAAATAGAAATCACACTATTGTCAACGTAAATTTAACCGCAAAAACAGTGTTTATCCGTGGCAATTCAGTTGATTCACCGAATTTACCATTTCACATTTCAATGCCTGACCCCGTTAATATTTTTCTACTAAATATTTTGCCACTTCACCATGGCTTGCGTCTAAAGCAAGGTATAAAGAAGTATGCCCATCTTTATTAACATGATTAATATCAGCTCCATTATCAATTAAGTATTTTACAATTTCTAATTGACCTCCTAAAGAAGCGCCACTTAGTGCGGTAAAACCAGACCAACGATCAGTAGCATTAACATCAATCCCATTTTCTAAATAATGTTTTACTTTATCGAGATCATCAAGATTTGCAGCTTGCCAAAAATACGAAATTTTTTCTTCATCTTTCATAATAGACCTCCCTTACCCATGGTTTCGGACGGCTGCAGACTTTTGTTAGGATTTTTAGAAATTTTATTATAATTCTTATTCATATTATTAAACCGATTATTTTAAAAAGATAATTTGAGTTTTCATTATGTCAAGTATATCTAATTTCAAAGAGCGAGACCTGATTCTTCTATTCTACCCCTCTGTTTTCATACAACCGAACCCCTTATTAACTATACCGAATGTTACCAGCTAGCATTTAGTATGTCTTTATCTCTCCATTATCTAAACAATCAGGAACTTTAAATCCATTGGCTTCGGGATGTTGTTGAAAAACAGTCCTTAAGGCTCTAAATGAAGAATAGGCATCTTTAATCATTTCTCTTTGTTTGTTTATGTATTTTTCATCATAAGTATTTTCACTAATCTTATGAGCAGGATTCTGTCTTTCATTACGAATCCTTTTTAAAGGTTTAAATAAATCTTTTAGAATCTGTTTGTCAGGATGATTATATGTAGATAATAACCATTCTTCTAAAAGACGAAGAGTCCCTTTTCGTTTCCTTTCAATTAAATTATCCTCTAATTTGACTAGCTCAAATAATTCAACCTTATCTTTGAAAAAATCTTTGTTAATATTATCCGATATCATTTTATCAAGTAACAGAACAAATTCATTGTAATTTTTTAGTGTTGGTGTAAAAAAGAAAGTAAATTCTTTTGGTCGATTTTCTTCTTCAAATGTCTTATTAAAAAGCTCAATTCCAAATATTTGCTTTGATAAATCATTTAAAAATTTTTGTTCTCCAATAAAGGCTGAAAAAATTGAAATTGAATGTGAAGAAGCCCATTTGCCATTGATAGTATTTTCATAATACTCTTTCAATATTTTACAATCACCTGTCACCTCCTTGCTCTTCCAAAACACTTGATGTTCAGCTGTTAAATCTTTTAAATAACGTAAATATACCACTGCAAGCCTATTGTTTTTTGAATCAAAACCCAATCCAAAGGTCTGAAGAAAAACTTGGTCTTCTTCACGTACTATCGGATTATCATTTTCATCATATCTATAGGATATACCACCAGAATAATCTCCAAATTTAAAGTCAAATCTTGGATCATTAAAATATCTCTCTAGAACTTCAATTTCAAAAAACCTTGGGGATAATTGAGGTTCTCCTAACGCCAGAAGCTTTGTAAATTCAGCATTTTTAAATTCACTTAAATCTCTTTTTGATTTTAGATATTCTTGAGATGGATATAAGCAAATTGAAAATTCAGTGTTTTCAATTGAGAAAGACATTTCACCGAATTTTTCAACTCCTTCTGTAATACCTTTTGCTTCTTCAAGTATTTTTACCTGAATGTCTATCGGATAATGCCTAAATCCAATTATATGAGGGTTTGTACTAGATTGGATGGAAACCGTATTATTCAATACCAATTTTTTTATCAAATCAATTGATTCTGCATAATCTATTTTGAATTCCTTAGAAATGTTCCTAAGCGGAATTCCATTGAAATCACTTGATTCAACAAAAAAATCATATATTTTCTTTCTTATCTTATTTTCCAATCTTTTAATATTTGTAGAGAATTTTTCATTCTTGCCCATAACGGTTAAGTAAACTCAATTTTATTTATTCCACCTGGTTTGTGGGCAAATATAATTGTGTATATTTTTATAATAGTAACATTTTATTGCTCCCTCCGTGTTATGTATAACATGGCTTATACAATCTAATATTAGGTAAAAGATCATCATTACTGAGCCTTATAAATTGATTTCAATAGTTATGGGTGACTCCACATACATCAGTATTATAAAAAAAAATCACTTTTTTGTCAGTAGTCTTTTATTAGCCGAAGAGAACATCCCTCTTCTTTAGATTCAGTTTTCAAATCTGCAGACCATTTATATTCTTTGAAGTTAACTATATTACTTTCATGTGTCAATTCTAGAATATATATTTGATTATCAACACCCCCCTCGCTTGTCGTCCAAAAACAAGCACTGATACCATGATTCATAAATTCTTGAGAAATAGACGAATAATAACCACTTAGATGCGCTGAGAACCCTGAATCACCACCTGTTAATAGAGCTTTATATGCTTCTTCTCGCTGAAAACAAACACGGTCACCTTCGTCCAATTGTATTTGATCAAAAGGACATAAGTATTCAATTAAATGATAAATCTCATCGTCAGAAGGTAAGTGCCAACCATTTGGACAAGCTTGTTTTGCAGTTTCCCAATCATAAAAGTACCCATATTTTTCAAGGTTTTTTTCATCATTTTCATAAATCCAATAGTTGCCACTTTCAGGTTTGTAAGCGAAATTTTGGGCCAGCCATAATTGACCGTCAATTAATACTGTTTTATATTCTTTTTTATCTCTAGGGTCCACATATTTTCCTTTAAAATAAAGGTCGTTATCACTAATATTATTTGATATATTAGACAATATTTCTTTATTCTTAATCTTTTTTATCGCGGCCAAACATATTTGGGGATAACTTGTGTTAATAGCAATATCTGCCAATATCTTTTCATCTGTCATTTTATCGAGTTTTTTTATTAGATTTTCTATTGCTGCAGCACGGATACTATCCTTTCTGTCATTTTTCGCTATTTCTTCTAATACGGTTTTTTCAGTTAAATTTCTTACTGCCTTAATACGTAAATAAGGATCATACTCATTAAGAGCTATTTTTGTTAATTCTCTTTGATCTGTTATTCGTTTTATAACTGGTATACGAATATTCTTATCGCTATTATTATTATATATAGATACTAATATTTGTTGATTTGTCAGTTTCATTATCACTGCTTCAAAAATGTTATAACTATGCTTAAAGTGTTGTGCTATCAATCCTAATGCATTTTGATCTGTTATTTTTTTTATTACTGCCAAACGTTCTTCTTCTTCTTGATTAGTATTTAAGACAAGATCAGTTAATGCATCTTGACTCTCTTCTTGTCCCAATTTTTTATACGCATGTCTTCTAACATCATACCATTTAGCATTTTTAGCAATATCAGACAATGCTTCAACATTCGTTAATTTGTTTATAACATCAAGTCCTATTTCTGAATAATCACTATTTTTTGCTATATCTAATAAGATTTTTAAATGCTTTGGATTATTTTCATCTGCTACTTCTTTCACCCATTTAATTTGTTTGTTCATATCTTTACTCTCCCAAGGTTTAAATAAGCTCATTTTAACCTCCTTTCAAATATTTGTAAAATAATTTAGATCTTTTAATCCAGCCTGTATATGCTTATCCGGTTTTGATACTATAGTGTTTAACTCTAATTGTGGAACGAACATGGTTAAGAAGTTTAGGTTTGTTTTTTTGCCTGTAACTTGCATATCTAAAGTATAATAAATAAAACATCTTTGTCAACATTTTAGGTTTTGTTTAGGATTAGAAGAAAAGCAGGAAGTTAAGCGCAAATTAAGAACGATAATAATTTTGAATTATTAATTTTGAATGATGAATTAAAAACATTAATTATGAAAGGCAAGGATCAAGAAAAATCACTTACCACATATCACTTATCACATACCACATAACTTTCTTTGTGTCCTCTGTGGTTCAATCTTTCTTTATCGGGTGTTGACAATTCCCCTTAAACTATTAAATTCAAGCGAAAATGAGGAAGAAAAACAGATGAAAGAAAGAAAATACGCGATTTCACCAAAACGTGATGAAGATTATCCGGAATGGTATCAGGAAGTAATAAAAGCGGCTGACCTTGCCGAAAACTCGCCCGTACGGGGATGTATGGTAATTAAACCCTGGGGATTCGCTATCTGGGAAAATATTAAAAAGGAATTAGACAGGCGATTTAAAGAAACCGGGCATAAAAACGCGTATTTTCCTCTGTTCATTCCCAAAAGCTTCCTTGAAAAAGAAGCGGAACATGTGGAAGGATTCGCCAAGGAATGCGCGGTCGTAACTCATCATCGCCTTGAAAAAGGAAAAAACGGCGGTTTAGTACCCGCAGGCGAACTTGAAGAACCCTTGGTTATACGCCCTACTTCAGAGACAATAATAGGCGCAATGTTCTCAAAATGGGTCCAATCATACAGGGATCTGCCTTTATTGATAAACCAATGGGCAAATATCGTAAGATGGGAAATGCGTACAAGAATGTTCCTTAGAACAACCGAATTCCTATGGCAGGAAGGGCACACGGTACATGCCACTAAAAAAGAAGCAATGGACGAGACTCTTACCATGTTAAATGTATACTCCGATTTTATGGAAAGCAATATGGCAATGCCTGTTATTAAAGGCAGAAAAACCGAGAGTGAGAAATTTCCCGGAGCAGATATAACTTACAGTTTAGAAGCAATGATGCAGGATCGTAAAGCCCTACAGGCAGGAACCTCCCATTATCTTGGACAGAACTTTGCTAAGGCATCGGATATAAAATTTCTCGATAGAGACGAAAAATTAAAATACGCATATACAACTTCCTGGGGAGTATCTACGCGTTTAGTAGGCGGTTTAATTATGGTACACGGCGATGATGACGGGCTTGTTTTACCTCCGAAATTATCACCTCTACACATAGTAATACTACCAGTGCTTCCCAGCAATAAATTTAAAAATAAAGTTTTCGAACACTGCGATAAAATAAAAAAACAACTTTCGGAAATTACTTATAACAATTCCCCGCTGGAGGTTTTTGTCGATAAAAGCGAAATTCCCGGAGGCAGAAAGAAATGGGATTGGGTGAAAAAGGGCGTTCCAATTCGAATTGAAATAGGTCCAAAAGAAATAGAGAAAGGCGAAGTAACAGTAAGCAGAAGAGATACCCCTCCATATGAAAATTCCTCCTTAAAGATCGAAAAATTTGTTAAAAACGTACCTGTATTATTAACTTCGATTCAAAATTCACTTTATGATAATGCACTTAGGCTATTGAAATACAATACAAAAACATTTAATTCTAAAGAAGATTTCTACGATTTCTTCACCCCTCGTAATAGCGAAAAACCGGAAATACATGGTGGTTTTGTTAAGGCTTACTTCATAGAAGATGAAGAGGTCGAGAAAAAAATACAGGAAGACTTAAACGTATCTATACGCTGTATCCCACTCGAGAAAGAGAATAATAAAGAAGAGGGCAAATGCTTATTTACCGGAAAACCTACCAGACAAAAAGTGATTTTCGGGAAAGCTTATTAAGCTTTATCTAACTTTGAGCTTGATTTTATATTGATTTCATGTTAACTTTCTAGATGTATACAGTAAAAGAAAACAAAAAAGAAAGAGCATTAATAATAAGCCTGGCAAAAACAAATAAAGAAAAAAACGCAAAAATTGAAGAATTGAAGGAATTGGAATCTCTTGCAAAAACAGCAGGAGCTATCCCTGTAGAAAAAATCATACAAATTAAAGAAAAACCAGATACGGCTACTTACATAGGAAAAGGTAAAGCTAATTATCTTAAGGATATAGATGTAGATATCCTTCTTTTCAATGAATCTCTTTCTCCGGCTCAAATATCCAATCTCGAAGAAATAACAGAAAAAAAAGTGCTCGATAGACAGGACATAATTCTTGATATTTTTGCTCAACACGCGCGAACAAAATCGGCGAAGATTGAGGTGGAACTTGCTCAGCTTAATTTCCGTCTAAGTAGATTAACGGGACATGGAAAAGAACTTTCGAGACTCGGCGGAGGAATCGGTACGCGTGGTCCGGGAGAAAAAAAATTAGAAGTTGACAGAAGGAAAATAAGAAAAAGAATTAATCATTTGAAAAAAGATTTAGAAAAGGTGGAAAAAACGAGGGATATTCAGAGAAAAAACAGAGAAGGAGCTTTCAGTGTAGCATTGCTTGGATATACAAATGCAGGGAAAACAACTCTTTTGAACGCTTTTACCAACAGTAATGCAGCTGTAGAAGATAAGCTTTTTGTAACACTGGATCCTCTTACAAGGGTTGCGAAAACATCTAATAATAACAAGTTCTTACTGATTGATACAGTTGGTTTTATTCGAGGCATACCCACTGAAATCATGTCTTCCTTTAAATCAACTCTCGAAGAGGCTAAAAGTTCGTCCTTGAGGATTATATTGGTTGACAGTTCATCTGAAAAAATCGAAGAAGAGCTTGAAGAAACCAGAAAAGTAATGGATTTTTTAGAAATAGCCGATTCTGATAACATTATGGTATTTAATAAAACTGATCAAGTAATAGATCCGTTAATACTTAACCAAATGCAAAAAAAATATCCTGAAGCTGTTTTTATTTCTGCAAAAACAAAAAAAGGATTTGGAAATCTATTGGAGCGAATAGATGCTTATAAAAAGCGTTTCCGGAATTAGAGGTATTGTAGGTAACGGAATTAATCCGGATATAATCCTAAGCTTTGCTGCTAAATTCGGAGAATTTACATCCAAAGAATTTACAGGTAAAAAGAAAATACTAGTTGGGCGGGACTCAAGGGTTTCCGGGATTGCGCTTAAAAACGCAGTGATTTCGGGTCTTTTAGGTGTGGGAATTGATGTAATCGATATTGACCTCACCCCCACTCCCACTTTATTATACAACGTAAAAAAATTAAAAGCTTCCGGAGGCATAGTAATTACAGCTTCACACAATCCTTCCGAATGGAATGCTTTGAAACTTGTCGGTCAATCGGGAGAGTTTTTAAGTAAAGAAGAAGCCGAAAAATTCTTTTCAATGGAAAAAGACGCCATTTCCTGGAAACCCTCCGCAAATTACGGAAAATTGGAAACATATAAAGATGCAGTTAAAAACCATATCAAAGGAGTTCTCGGAAGTACGAGAATAGACCCGGAATTAATAAAAAAGAAAAAATTCAAAGTTGCTTTAGATTGCGTGAACGGAGGAGCATCAACGGCTTTTCAGGAGTTTTTAAATGCATTAAATGTTGAAATTTACCCTGTTTTCTGTGACGCAAGTGGAAACTTTACAAGAATCCCTGAACCAAAAGCGGAAAATCTTAATGATTTAGCTAAAAAAGTTAAAGAATCAGGTTCCGATATTGGTTTTGCAACAGATCCGGACGGAGACAGAATTTCGATTGTTACCGAAGAGGGTATTCCGATAGGCGAAGAATATACTATAGCTATTGTTACAAAAGCCGTTTTAAGTAAGAAGAAAGGAACTGTAGTAGTTAATCTATCTACTACTAAAAGTGTTGAAGACATCGCTAGGAGAGCCGGAGTACCATTCTACCGCTCTCCCGTAGGGGAAGCAAACGTGGTTAAAACAATGAAAGAAAAAGGAGCTGTAATCGGAGGAGAAGGCAATGGTGGGGTTATTAATCCCGAAATACAATATACAAGAGACGGAATGGGAGCCATGGCTCTTATATTACAGTACCTCGCGGAAGAAGAAAAAGCTCTATCGGATATAGTCAACGGACTTCCGAGATATAAAATGATAAAAGAAGCAATAAAAATGGAAGATATTAATGAAGGGAAAAAACTATTAGAAAAAATAAAGAATACAAACAAAAATAAAAACCCGGATTTAAGCGATGGAATCAGACTAACAGAAGATGACAGTTGGGTTCACATAAGAATGAGCGGCACTGAACCGATCTTGCGAATTATCGCAGAAGCACCAACAATAAAAAAAGCCAAAGCATTGGTAGACCTTATAAAAAATCAGGGGGCAAAATAAATGTGTGGTATTGTAGGATATATAGGAGATAAAGATATTAATTCTGTTTTGATGGCAGGACTCTGGAGATTAGAATACAGAGGATATGATTCTTCAGGGGTAGCTTCGGTAATGGATGGTGATCTGGAGGTTCGAAAAGTAAAAGGAAGATTGATGAATCTTCAGGAAATGCTCGCTGGCAGACCTCTTTCCGGAAATATCGGAATAGGACATACCCGTTGGGCAACTCACGGAGAACCTTCCGACCAGAACGCTCATCCCCAAGTCGGATGCAAAAACAAAATAGCAGTTGTACATAACGGGATAATAGAGAACTATTATACACTCAAAGAAGAACTTTTGAAGAAAAAACACTTTTTTAAATCCAATACCGATACGGAGGTAATTGCCCATCTGATCGAAGAAAATTACAAAGGCAATTTAAAAGAAAGCATACTTAAAACGGTATCCAGACTTGAAGGCTCATACGCTATCGCTGTGATCTGTACTGAAGAACCGGATAAAATAGTAGTATATAGATACGGAAGTCCTTTAATAGTTGGGATAGGAAAGAAAGAAAATCTGGTTGCTTCCGATATCCCCGCGCTTCTTGACCATACCAAAGATATTATCGCAATGAATGACGGAGAACTGGGTATAATAAAAAAAGAAAAAGTTGAATTTTTTAATCATGAAGGCAAAAAAGTTAAAAAGGAAAAGAAAAAAGTAAAATGGGGACCTGAAAGCATTGAAAAAGAAGACTTTCCGCATTATATGTTAAAAGAAATTCATGAACAGCCAAATATTATAAAAAATAATATTAGCCTTAAGATTAAAGGAAATGAATTTGATTTTGGAGAAGATTTTAAATTTTCACCTAAAGAACTTGCGCACTTATCTCACATAATAATACAGGCTTGCGGAACTTCCTGGCACGCAGGATACATAGGCAAGTATCTTTTTGAAGACTTCGCTCGAATACGTACTGAAATCGATATCTCCTCGGAATTCAGATATAGAAATCCGGTAATGGATGGAGAACCTCTTGTAATGGCTATAACTCAATCAGGAGAAACAGCTGACACTCTTGCAGGCCTTCGAGAAGCAAAAGCCAAATTTATAAAAATTCTTTCTCTTGTTAACGTAAGGGGAAGTACCATCGCAAGAGAATCGGACAGCACCATCTACTTAAACGCTGGCCCGGAAATCGGAGTAGCATCAACAAAAGCTTTTACCTCTCAAATCTTCCAGTTATATCTCCTTTCTTTATATCTATCAAAACTTAAATGGATCCTTGATAGTTCTGAAATAGACAAAAAAATAAAAGAAATAAAAGAACTACCAAAAAAAATGAAAAAAATACTTGAAAAAGAAAATGAAATCAAGAAAATTGCTAAGAAATTCAAGGATGCAAAAGATTTTATGTTCATAGGAAGAGGAATTAATTATCCGACTGCGTTAGAAGGAGCTCTAAAACTAAAAGAAATTTCTTATATTCATGCAACCGGTTATCCCGCAGGAGAGATGAAACACGGCCCGATTGCTCTAATTTCGGAAGGCAGCCCGGTTATTGCGATAGCTACAAAATCTTCCGTTTACGATAAAATGCTAAGTAATATTGAAGAATTGAAATCAAGGAAAGCAAGAGTTATAGTTATAGGAACCGAGGGCGACAAGATTATCAAGAAATTAGGAAGCGATGTATTTTACATACCTGAATGCGAAGAAAACCTATCCCCTCTCCTGGTAAGCATACCTTTACAATTATTTGCTTACCATATAGCAGTTTTAAACGAAAGAGACGTTGATCGTCCGAGAAATCTGGCAAAATCCGTTACAGTAGAATGAATATATTTTTACTGCTATCTTTTACCTATTTAACCATGCCCTATGATGGCAAAGTATTTTCCTCGGGTACAGCCTTCTCCGCGAATAAAGAAGCGCCTGAAAATCTTTTCTGGAATCCCGCCGGAATGGGTAAAAACTCATATATCGCATCCGCTTTTAACTATTCTGGTCTTATTTTTGGGTCCTTTGGAAAAATCTGGGAGCGCAATTCTTTTAATTTAGGCATGGGAGCTCAATTAATGCGTAGTGAAAGCATGAATAAGACAAATATGATGGGTGAATCAACCGGGGCCTTTAATTATCAATCCGTAGTTCCTTTAATAGCAGGAAATATGGAAATTAATAAATTCCTTATAGGTACAAAAGTTTTCTTTCCTTATACAGCTGTTGATGAATATCAAAGTTACGGATTGGGTATAGATATCGGCGGAATCTATTCCCCGAATGAATTATTGGCTTTTTCTGTTTACGTAAGAAATTTCGGAAAACAAATTAAGGCTTTTTTGACAGAAAAAGAGAGTTTTCCGGTAGAATCAAGACTTGGAGGACTCCTGAAATCTGATAAAATAATGTTTTCCTTAGAATACAGCACGCTTTTGGGTGCATGTTCTTCTATTTCATATGATTTTAACAAAATAATCGGATTTACTGCCGGGTACAACGATAAAATAGGTAAATTCAGCGGTATGGAAACTTCTAAATTAGCAGGTTTATCCTTTGGAGTAAACATAAAACATCGTAAAATAAACATATCTCTGGGTAC
>CAZQNI010000030.1:0-10682 GCA_964594255.1 uncultured bacterium
TATCAATGTAACTTTTTATTCCCGATCTGTTTTTATCATCAACATAACCTCTTATTGTATTAGAGTTTGCAAGAACATGACCATAATATTGCCATCCCATATTAGAAAATTCTTTTGGGTTAGATTTATTCTGAATTACAAGATATAAATGTCCTGCTATTTTCCCATTATTTGAAGAAATGTCAATTTTAACTATAGAAACAGAATCTCTTATCAAAAAACCTTTGTTATTTCCTTTTTCTTGCCATCCCGTATATTTTGTTCCCGGATTTCCTACGCCGTTTGTCCAGAATATTGATTGGTTTTCTTCGACGACGATTATTTCGGGTTTGTTGGATAGACGTATTGGTTCCATTGTTTTCCACATAAACATCGATATAAATAATTCGTCTTTACTTACGAAAGCTTCACGTATATTTTCTTCCAAAATGTTGCCAAAAGAAATCCAGCCATTGATACCGTCTTCATATTTTAATGAACTGAATCCTTCCGAAGTAGATTCTTTTTCAGGAATGGTTACATAAATAGTACCAAGAGAAATAGCAAAACCCAACAGCCCGAAAATTAGACCTTTTTTGAACATCACTCCTCCTCACTAATCAGGGGCAACACGATAGAGATAGTAAGCTATAGCTCCCACAACCCCTAAAAATTTTGCGAAATCATATACTCTCGAATAAAAAGATTGATTTACATACACTAAATCACCCGATTCGAGAATAGGAGGATTTTTGTCTTTCGCGCTTAGATAATCGTTAACATTAAAAAAAGAGACTTCTTTCTCTTTGATTGCCCTTACCAACTTTACACACGAAAGATTAGATCTGGAAGTTGGACCTCCTGCGAAAGATATAGCTTCTACAATATTGGTAGATGGAGTAACGTAGTAAATTCCAGGATTCTTAACCTCTCCCCAGACTTGGATTCTTATAGAACCCCCCTCTGATAGAAATTGGGCCTGGGGTAAACCCAAAATTAAAAATCCAATAAAAAATATCATTATTTAATTATATTAAACCGTTTTTCTTTATTGTCAAGTATTCTTTTTATTTCTTATCTTTCAAGCATATCATTTCAATTTCGTCAATTTTAATAAGAATAAAATTTTCTTCCCTTACTGCTCCATTTCTGAATTTTACGACCGCATCCGTCATAGGGAAAAAACCTGATTATTTGGAAAGAGCCTGGAGAGTATCTGTTAATCTGGCATTAACGTGAATATGAATATCACCCGTTATCTTATAGCGACTTGTATACAGATCTACGTTCTTTTTTTCTTTTTCGATTTTCATTGCCATTACATTTCCTCCTTTAGTAAATTATTCAATTCAAGCAAAAAAACATTCATAATATCTTTTTCTTTTACGGTGGCTATCTTTTTTCCTTTTTTAAATATAACTGCAGAGCGTTTTCCTCCTGCAATTCCTATATCAGCTTCTTTTGCTTCGCCGGGTCCGTTTACGGAACATCCCATTACCGCAATAGTTATCGGTGAATCAATATTTTTTGTTTCTTTTTCGACTTTCTTTAATAAATTTTCAAGGTCAAATTGTAATCTCCCGCAGGTCGGACAGGAAATTATCCTTGGTCCAATTTTTCTTATTCCAAGAGAGGAAAGAATATTACGGGCTGCCTGGATCTCATTTGAGGGATCTCCGGTAAGAGAAACCCGAACAGTGTCCCCGATTCCCTCCTCCAATAAGATACCAACACCTACTGCAGAGTACACTTCTCCCCTACCTCCCGGTGGTCCAGCTTCCGTAACTCCAATATGAAGCGGATAATTATACTTATCCGAAAACATTCGATTTGCATCAATCATCGTTCTGACATCGGAAGATTTTATAGAAACCACAATAGATTCAAAATTCAATTCTTCAAGTATTTTAATCTCATCTGTTACCGACTCTACAAGAGCTTCCGGTTTTATACCTCCAAATCTGTAAATATATTCCTGCTTTAAGGAACCCGCATTTGCCCCGACTCTAATAGGGATGTTTCTCTCTTTGCAAATCTTTACGATTTCTTCAACTTTCCATCTATCGCCTATATTTCCGGGGTTTATCCTTATCTTATCTGCGCCCTGCTTAACTGATTCAATGGCAAGAGCATAATCATAATGTATATCCGCGATTAACGGAATATTTATATTTTTCTTAATTTTCTTTATGTTCTTGGCAGCATCGGAGTCCGGAACAGCAACCCTTATAATTTCACAACCTTCCATCTCCAATTTTTTAATTTGCTTGATTGTTTTTCTTTTGCTGCGGGTATCAGTATTAGTCATAGACTGTATAGCAATCGGATTATTGCCTCCGATTTTTACCGGACCTATCTTTACAACCTTAGTTTTTTTTCTTTTGTATTTTTTCAATTATCTCCGCCTTTAATTTTTCTTTATTTTTGTAAATTTTTACCTTTGAAAGTCCCTTTATGAAAGTAATTTGCCGATCTGCATATTTTTTTGTTTCTTTTATGACTGCTTCCCTGACTTTCTCAAGATTTCCATTATTTTTGTTCAATATATATTTTGAAACTTGCTCATACCCGATAGAAGTGAAGGAATAAAGAGAAGAATTATATCCTTTTTCAAGTAAAGTTTTAACCTCTTCAACAAAGCCATCTTCAAACATTTTTTTGACTCTTTTTTCAATCCTATCACGTAATTCTTTTTTATTTATCAAAAGGGAAAATATTTCCAAAGGTATTTTATTTTTATTTCCTTTTTTCCAGAATTCAGTTAACGTAATGCCACTTGCCCTGTAGACTTCTATTGCCCTTCCAAGCCGCTGTTTGTCATGTGGATGAATTCTTATTGCGGACTCGGGGTCAATTTTTTCCAATTCTTTGTGCATTTCAAGATACCCCTTTTTTTTTATTTCATTTCTTACATGATTGCGTATTTCATCAGGAATTTCCGGTTCTTCGAACATGCCTTCAATAAGAGACCTAATATAAAATATCGTTCCGCCGCAAATTATTGGGATGTGCTTTTTTTTTCTTATCTCTTCCACTTTTCTTTTGCAATCGCAGATAAAATCATAAGCAGAATAATTTTCATCAGGTTCTTTTATATTTATTAAATGATGAGGAACTATTTTTATCTCTTCAGATGTTACCTTAGCAGTCCCAATATTCATTCCCCTATAAATTTGTCTGGAATCAGCAGAAATTACTTCAATCGGAAAAATTTCAGCCAATTCAAGACAAAGAGAAGTTTTTCCTACGGCTGTTGGCCCTATTATTGTTATGACTTTTTTCATCGCAGTAGTTTCTTCTCTATGTCATTAAGAGATATCTCAAAAAGGACCGGTCTGCCGTGGGGACATCTAAAAGGTTTATCTGTTGAAAATAAAAGGTTTACAAGATTTTCCATCTCTTCGACAGATAGTGATTCTCCTGCTTTTATTGCCAGGTGACAACTTATTGATTTCAATAATCCGTCGATTGAAGTTTCCTTTTCCGCTGAAAGGTCTTCCAGGATACCTCGGATCTTGTCTTCATTCATTTCCGTTATCACAGAAGGTACCCCTTCCCACATAACAGTGTTACCGGAAAAAACCCTGAAAGCAAACCCTAATTTTTTTAAATCGTCTTTCAACTCTTCTAGTTTCAATATTTCAAGAGGAGTGTGTTTTACCTGAATTGGGAACATTAAACTCTGTGTGTTAAAAGTCTCATTATTTTTAAAATTATCATAGAGAATTCTTTCATGAGCAGCATGTTGGTCAATTATAACAAGACCGGTATTTGTCTGAGCCACAATATAAGAATTATGCAATTGCCAGAATTTACTCTTACTATCACCTTCAAAAAGAAAATCCTTCTGAAACGAAAAAAGATCTCTTCTATAATCGCTATCAACACCTATCGTTTCATTTAGGGTTCTCTTTAGCGTAGACATAACAACCTGTTCTCTATGAAATTTCACTTCTTTCTTCGTAGGATGCACATTTACGTCGACCAAATCGGCTGGAATATCTATAAATAAAATAAAAGATGGGTTTTCATCTGTAAAAGGAGTATAAAAATCCTTTATTAATTTAAAAATCTTACCGTCCCAGACATTCCTTTTGTTGACAAATAAATAATATTTTTTCTGTGAAGGCAATTCAGGACGCTGTATCCAACCACTAATTTTAATATTATTCTCTTCATTTTCAAATTCTATCTGTAAAAGAGACGAAAGAAAGTTTTCATCTAAAATAGAAAGTATTCGATCAGTAGAAGTTGTAGAAGGAATATCGATAACTTTTTTTCCGTTATGGGTTAACACAAAAGAAATTTCGGGATAACATATACATTTAGGTAGGATTTCTCCGAGAATTTTTCTGAATTCGGCATTCGAAGAGTGTAAAAATTTCCTCCTTGCCGGATAATTATTAAACAAAAATTTTACTATAACAGAGGTACCTCTCTGCCTCTGCCTCGCCTTTTCTTCTTTTATTTCTCCGTTGAATACTTTTATATATCTACCCGTATCGCTATTTGAGGATCTGGAAAGTATCTCAACCTGAGAAACAGCACCAATTGAAGCCAGCGCTTCACCTCTAAACCCGAGAGAGTATATTAAATCAAGGTCTTCCAAATCTTTTATCTTACTGGTAGAATATCTTTTTACAACCAGGCTAAGATCATCAGGGTGAATTCCCATACCATTATCTGAAACACTTATAAGCTTCTTTCCCCCATCCTCAATATCTATAGTAATCTGGGAGGATTGGGCATCTATCGCGTTCTCAACTAACTCCTTAACACAAGAAAAAGGACCTTCTACGACTTCTCCGGCTGCGATTTTACTTTTTACTTTATCTGATAATTCTAAAATTCTTCTTTCTTCTGTCATTATCCCTTAATAACGGCAAGAGGAAGCATTCTAACTACCTTTTTTGAAATACCAACCCTTGAAACAACCTCTACCACTTCATCTATATCCTTATACGCATCAGGTGCTTCTTCTCTAATTGTCTTAATCGATTTTGCCCTGACGTAGATTCCTTTTTCTTTAAGTTCGTTAGTAATATTTCTTCCTCCTGTTACATTCATTGCTTTTTTTCTGGAAAGAACTCTTCCTGCTCCATGACAGGTAGAACCAAAAGTTTCTTCCATTGCCTTTTGTGTTCCGAGCAAAATATAAGAAGCCGTACCCATATCTCCAGGAATTAAAACCGGCTGTCCAAATTCAGCGTATTTTTTGGGAATATCCGGATGCTTTGGAGGAAACGCCCTCGTGGCACCTTTCCTGTGGACACACAATTTCTTTCTTTTCCCGTCAACAATATGTTCTTCGACTTTTGCGATGTTATGTGCTACATCATAAACTAGATTCATGCCAAGCGACTCTGCAGATTTCCCAAAAACTTCAGAAAAACTTTCTCTCAAGCGCGATAAAATTATCTGCCGGTTTGCCCATGCAAAATTTGCCGCAGCGTGCATACAAGAAAGATAATCCTGTCCTTCTTTGGAATCAAAAGGAGCATATATTAGTTGTTCATCAGGTAGTTCTATATTAAATTTATTTTTAGTTTTTCGTAAATTTTTAACCCAATCACTACAAACCTGATGACCAAACCCCCTTGAACCAGTGTGAATCATTACAGTTACCGAATCCAATTCAAGCCCAAGCATATTTGCCGCTTTTTCATCGAAAATTTCCGAGACTTTTTGTATTTCAATGAAGTGATTTCCCGAGCCAAGAGTTCCAAGTTGTTGCTTTCCACGCTCTAACGCCCTATCCGAAATGATTTCAGGGTTTACTCCCTCCAACTGACCATTCTCTTCGGTATATTCAAGATCTTCATTCCAACCGTAACCGTTTTTCACTGCCCAGGAGGAGCCTTCTTTAAGTACATTTTTGAGCGTAGAAAAAGAAACGTTAATATCACTCTTTGACCCCACTCCACACGGAATAGCTGAATACATTTTGTTAGTAAGTAGCTCTTTCCTTCCATTTAAATCGGAACTTTTTAGATTTGTCCTTATAACTCTGACTCCACAATTTATATCAAAACCTACTCCCCCTGGTGAAATTACCCCACTTTCAGTGTCCATTGCCGCCACTCCACCAATCGGAAAACCATAACCCCAGTGAATGTCTGGCATCGCAAGTGAATATTTTTGTATACCGGGTAAATGCGCAACATTACGTACCTGATTAATCGAATTATCTGATTGCATAGCTTGAAAGATTTTGTCAGAGGCAAAAACAACACCCGGAACCCTCATCTTTCCTTCTTTTTCAATTAACCACTTACAATCCCCTATTTTTTTCATATTTTTTAATATAGACTTTTTATTACTTATTTCAAGTGCCCTCCACCCCACATCCCCAAAAAACTAATTGAACCACAAAGACCACAAAGGACACAAAGAAAAAATATATTTATGTTGTTAAAACCCTGCCCCGCCAAAAAATTATTAACCACGAAACACACTAAATGCACGAAACCACACCACCCTTTTTGAATTTGTGTTTAAAAAACACACGAAAAAACTAATTGGCCACGGATTTACACTGATACACACAGATTTAAAAAAAGTATTTATGTTGTTAAAAAAAATTAAAAGTGGAATATCTGGAGGTGTAGCAGGTGCAAAATTTTATGTTGACAATGATGGTGTTTTTATTACAATTTCTATATAGGATTGGTTTAAAAATTGACTAAAGGAAGTTTTATGCAAATAAGAATTAGGTTACTCCTACAGATTGGTAATTATGTTATGAGAGCAAGGGTTTTATTCCATACATTCTTGCTTTTATTGGTCTTTGTTTCAATCCCAGCACATGCGGCTACCTATTATGTGTCTAAAGATGGTAATGATAGCTGGTCTGGATTGTATGATACCCTACAGGGTAATCCTCCGACTGATGGACCCTGGCTTACTATCCAGAAAGCAGCTAATACTCTAATAGCTGGTGATACAGTTTATATTAGAGAAGGAACATATATTGAGCGGGTTATTCCGCAAAATTCCGGTTCACTGGACAGTTATATAACTTATCAAAATTATCCCGGGGACGAAGTGATTATCGAAAGTCCAAACACCTGGGGGTATGATTGCTGTATTTTACTTCCGGAAGATATAAGCCTGCATTACCTTCGTTTCATAGGGTTAAAACTACAGAAAGCGAACTGGGCAAACTTTCGTGCTAATGCAATTGATTCATATCCCAAAAGCAATATCATTCTTGAAAATATGAGTAGTGACTCTTCATATATCGGTATATATTTTAGTAATGGCGTCACTGACAGCAAAATAAAAAACTGTGAAATTCATTATAACCAATATGGAATTGAACTGTACGAACTTAATCAAAATATATTGATTGATGGCAATCATGTTTCTCACAGTCAAATAATTCGTCCGGACGTTGAACCTTACTGGAGTCATAATATAGTTATATTTACTAACAGAAACTATCCAGGCAAAGAAAATACCAATATCACAATTACCAATAACCACGTTCATCACTCTCGTATACAAGGTATACTTGTATGGCATGGCAAAAATATTTTGGTCAAAGGCAACCACTGTCATCATAATGGGGCTACCGGCATTCAGATAGAAGCTGACGGAACGGATACGGGTCCAATTACCGAAAACATTGTAGTGGAGGACAATGTTTGCGAATACAATTCTCAAAATTATGATAATGAGACGGGTATCTGGATCGATGACACAGATAATTGTCTGGTTCAAAATAATATTCTTCGTCATAACAACATAGGTTTTACAATCACCGGTTCAAGGCAGGTCATCGGGAGGAATAACCAGATATACAAAAACAATGAATCTTATGTAGGGAAGAATATAACTCTCAGGGCTATTCGTATAGAAGGTGGAGAGCGAGGGGGATATGATGATATCGTAGTTCATAATACATTATATGGCAATTCGCATCTTGAATGCCACCGGGGAGGCGTTTCTATTGGAGCTTATGCTGATTACACTATTGAGAGAGTTATTCTGAAGAATAATATAATAGCAAAAAATGCCGGTCGGGATTTATGGATAAGAAATCTGAGCCATTCACTGGACTACAATGATTATTACGATACAGATGAATTAACAGTGAATTGGCAAGGCGATGATGTAAGCTGGAGCGAATATCTATCTGTGAGCGGTTGGGATTCTAATTCGATAACTTCAGCTCCTCTTTTTGTAGATACAACAATTGAGGATTTTCATCTTCAAGCAGCATCTCCCTGCGTGGATTCAGCTTGTTTCCTCACAAAAACTACCAATTCAGGGAGCGGCACAGTAATAACTGTAGAAGATGCCAGATATTTCACTGATGGCTTTGGCGTCATTGAAGGAGATCTAATCCAGGTGGGTTCGAACATTCCTGTTAGGGTAACGGATGTTGATTATGAAGGTAATGTTATTACCGTGAATGAAGATATATCCTGGGAAAATGGCAATGCAGTAAGCTATCCTTATGAAGGCTCGGCGCCAGACATTGGAGCTTTTGAATATGGCGTTGATACCACTCAACATTTTAATTCATTTTTCCTTTATCAGAATGATCCTAATCCATTCAATATCTTTACCGAGATCAAATTCTATTCGCCCTATGAGAGTCGCGTGAAATTAATTATTTACGATTTGCTTGGACGGCAAATACGAATTCTTTTTGACAGTCTTGTCGAAGAAGGGACTCAAACAGTAGAATGGGACGGAACGGATTGTAATGGTAAAAAAGTAGGCGGAGGGATATATTTTTATCAATTGAAAGCACAAAATGGTTTTGCGAGTGCTAAGAAAATGATTTTCTTGAAATAATAGTATTAGAATTTAATTGAAAATTTTTTCTTTGTCTCTCGGAAACTCTTGGTGATTGTGATTTTATATCCTATGTTGACAATGATGGGATTTTTATTATATTCCCTTCCAAAGGAGGTCTATGATGGCAGATAAGAAAGCGGATCTGGCTGGTCCGGGTATCAGCACATATGAAGAGGTGGATAAAATACTTCCCCACGATTATAAGGCGTTGTTGAGTCCAAAGAAAAGGATGAAAGCGCTCTATCGAATAAAAAACTTTATTGAAGAGAATCTTTGCAAGGAACTCAATCTTTTTATGGTTCAGGTTCCACTCATCGTAACCAAGGACAGCGGTCTCAATGATTACCTTGACCGGGACGGTTCACGCACGCCCATTGAATTTTCCTGTGGGCTCGGCCTTGAAAAGAAAATTGAGACTCAAGTGGTACAGGCGGCTACAAAATGGAAACGGATGGCATTGAAGCAGTTTGGCTGTGAAGTGGGCGAAGGTATTTGCACTGATATGAGGGCAGTGAGAAAGGACTACTTCCTGGACCATGACCATAGCGCCTATGTTGATCAATGGGATTGGGAACGGGTTATCACGAATGATATGCGTAATCTGGATTTTCTGCGGGATGTCGTCGAGAGAATATGGTCGGTTATCTATGAGGCAGGTCAGATGGTCAAAAAAGACTTCCCCGGACTCAATACCGATAAGTATCCGGATATACCAAAAAAGTTGAAATTTTTTCACGCGGAGGAAATCCTGGAACGTTATCCGGACTTCACCCGAAAACAGAGAGAGACAAAAATTGTTCAGGAATTGCATCCGGCGATCTTTATCATCGGCGTCGGCTATGTCTTAGAAGACGGCTATCCTCATGAAATGAGAGCGGCGGATTATGATGACTGGATAACGCCGACTATAAAGAAGAACGGAAGACAATTCCATGGACTAAACGGCGATATCCTGGTCTGGAATCCGGTGACGAAGCGACGGCATGAATTGACATCCATGGGTATCCGTGTGACTAAAGAGACCCTGGTGCAGCAGCTAAAAGAGAGCGGACAGGAAGATTTCCTGCAGTTGCCCTACCACCAGGCGATCCTCAATGATGAAATACCATTAAGTATCGGAGGCGGTATCGGTCAGTCACGAACATATATGTATCTGTTAAGGACCGCTCACATTGGCGAGGTGAGCACCACGGTCTGGCCAGATGTCCTTAAGTCAATTTGTAAAAGAAAAAACATCCATATATTGGAATAAAAGGAATAACAGTAATAACAAGCTCTATAGTCCTCTCTAAATTTTTCGGTGGTTGGGAGGGCTTCAAACAACACAATAAATCAAGGTTGGATGTGGTGGGGCTTTGTGTCCTTTGTGGTCTTTTTGGTTCAAAATCCCAGGTTGACAAAGATAGTATTTTAATTACTTTTTTAATATGATTGCTATATTGATAAACTTTGATTACACAGATAATAATGTTTCCAATATTTATACTTTTAAACTATGTTTTTCAACTATTTCAAAAAGGAATGTAATATTATGAAAAGAATGATAAAAAAGTTATCTTTCCCAATTATTGGGTTATTATCGCTAATCTGGTTTTTAATTCGTGTTGTTCCAAAACCAAGTCGTGTAAGATATCCTTGTATGCGGGTTGCGGCACCAATTGCTTCGACTTTTGTTATATACTTAGTAGGACTTGTTTCTTCTTTCCTGGTATTTAAAAAAGCCAAACAATACTTATATAAATCGAAGTATATTGTATTTTCGATTTTATTATTGCTGGGTTCGATTTTATCTATAGCTACATTTTTAAATACAGATCAGAAAGTATACGCAAACTTCAGATCTTCTATTTTAGAAGGTCCGAATCAGCCAATGGGTGAAGGAAAAGGGATATATC
>CAZQNI010000031.1:0-10664 GCA_964594255.1 uncultured bacterium
ATTGTTGTCTGATGAAAAGGTGAAGATTATGTTGGAAAATACAAACTTCGAAAAATTGTATCATACCGACGAAGATGGGAATGTTGAATTAAAAATTAGTGAAATAATCCCGGAACCTACAGAGAGTGATTCAATACTTAATATTATAATTCGTTACGAAGAAATGGTTGATTCTGTGGAGGTGAAATTAAGATGGTAGAGGGTAGAAAGTAAGTTCGTAGTTCGTGGTTCTTAGTTCCTAGTTAAAACAACAAAAATTGGTGTGTGATGGGCTTTGTGTTCTCTGTGATCTTTGTGGTTCAATTCTTTTTTTATTTTGACTTTGGGCCTTGGACTTTGGACTAATTTTGTAAACAAATTTCCCGAAAGTTACAATAATTGCAAATTTTTTCTTTCGTGGTCTTTTTGAAATTTTCTTTTACTATCGGAACATTTTTCGAAACATCCTCACAAAATGAATACATCTCTTCGGTTTCTTTTTGAACCGTATGTATGAAGTTTTCTACTTGATAGCTTTTAAACTGCAGTTCTTTTTCTCTGTAAGTGGGGTCGAGATATGCTGAGATTGCAATATAGTTTTCCGGTTTGTTTTTAAAGTGGTATGACGCCCAGCAGACATATCCCATTAATTGTTTATCGTGCTTATTTCTATCTTCTTTACCTGTTTTCCAGTCGATTATGTAAGTTTTTTCGTCAAAAGGGAAGAGAAAATCGACTTTGCAATATGTTTTTATACCTTCGAGACGAAATTCTCCGTATCCCAGAGGTTCGATAATCCATTTATGTTTGTTCCTAATTGCTTTCTCTTTTATCCATTTGAATCGCTCACTATCCAGGAGGTTTTTAAGATTCTTCTCTACCGAGGAAAAAATTTCTTCGGTATTTATTTTTTCGACTTCTTGGTAGTGAACTTCAGAAAATTTGTTTCTCTTACAATATTTTTCCGTTTCCCTTTTTACGAAGTCATTAAACCGTTTACGGTTAACTGCGCTTTCGGATTTTATTAATCTTTCAAGCAGTTTAGCTATAACATCGTGTGTAATTATTCCAATAGCTAGAGGTATCGAGGTGAGGCTTTTAAGCTCTTTTATTTTATATTCTGAATATTCGGGGTCGAATTTTGGATAATACGCGTAGAAGTATTGTCTTTGACACATTTTAAAAGTTTCACACCTGCTTAGTGACCATCCTAAAATAGTCGTATATTCGAATTTTTCAATCAATTTAAACTCCTTTTCGTTATTGGATTCTAAGATGTATATAAAAAATGTCAATGCCTATCGTGTGTAGAGTCTAATAGTTGCGTTTTGGTTCGTAGTTTCAAGCTCTTGGTTTTACGGTCTGCCGTCTGCGGTCATCGGTCTTTCTTAATATTAGTCTCCTTTGCGTTTTTCTTCGTTATGTTTTCATGCTTGACATATATGATTATGTCGGTATTTTTTTTCAAATGAATTTAGTCAAGGTGAAAGATAAAAGATTTGACTTTTTATGGATACGCGCAATAATATATACTTGTTTCTTTTTTTCGGGTTTTGCTTCACTTGTTTTTGAAATACTATGGAGCAGGCAGTTTGTGACGGTTTTCGGCAATAGCTCTTATGCCATCAGTATAGTACTCTCTGCCTACATGGCAGGGATTGGTCTGGGAGGGATATTTGGCGGACGGCTTGCGGATCGCAATAAAAACAGGGTAGGAATTTATGCTATAATTCTCGGGTTTATTGCGATATGGGCACTTTTTATTCCCTTGATGCTTGATTGGTTGAGAGCGGTGGTTCCCACATTGGCTTTTTTGACGACCGATTATTTATTGATAAGCATGATAACGCGGTTTATACTGTCTTTTGCCATCCTTGGCATACCATCTTTTATGATGGGTATAACGCTGCCGCTATTGGTACGGATGTTAACCGCATCCAGGGAACATATTGGGTTGAATATTGGTATGCTGTATGCCCTCAACACTCTTGGTGCCGCCTTCGGTTGTTTTGCGGCCGGGATTTGGATGATAGATACGCTTGGTCTCAACAATATGAACCTTGTAGCTGTAGGCATTTATATTGTATTAGCTATTGTGGTCTTAGTTCTTTGGAAGCCTATAAATGTTTTGTCGAATTTGGCTTTAACCGATACAGATAAAACTAAGTCGTTTCTGGAAGAGAGAAAAGTTATGCATCTGGAGTATGAAGTCCCCGGTTGGTTTTTCCTTGTTGTGGCTTTCTTTAACGGTGTTGTAGGTCTGGCATCTGAAATTCTGTGGATGCGTTATCTCTCTTTTCTGGCGAGTGTAGCTTATGTGTTTCCTGTTTTATTGTCTATATATTTGTTGGGTGTAGGGATAGGTAGTTTGATCTATAGGCTGTTTGCTGTTAAAATCAAACATCCCAGAAAGGTACTTGGTTTACTTGAAATATTGTTGGCTTTTTCGATTCCGGCAACATTCGTGATGAGTGCATATGTCTTTACCGCAGGTTCTCCTCCCTCAGTAGACTTCAGGATTATGGCTTTTGTTGTTATGTTTGTACCGACAGTTTTGATGGGAATAGCTTTTCCTCTTTTGTGCTCCATATTTGGACGTAGTTTACAGACTCTGGGACGAAACATAGGAGAACTCTACGCGATAAACACAGCCGGCACTGTCGTAGGTTCGCTTTTGCCGGTATTCGTACTTATACCAACACTAGGTGTTCAGAGAAGTTTTTTGTTTGTATCCTTAATCTGCGGTGCCATTGGTATTTTTTTACTGACCTATAGCAGGGTGAAAAAACAGTGGCTTAAAGTAAGATTAACAGTTATCTATACTTTGGCTTTGGTCGTATTTTTTATAGTACCCTCAAATCTTTGTCAGAGGGTATTTATGTCAACAAGTTTTTATCTATCCAAACACACGGATATTCTTTTTTACCGGGAAGGCAGGACTGGTACTGCAATCGTAACGCGTGACAAAATAAACAATTGTAAAACTGTTTATATAAACGGAGTGAGCGAGGTTCCTCTCCTCTATACCACTCAGCTTTGCTTTAAGATGATAGGTGATCTGGGTCCTATGCTTCATCCTCATCCGGATGAAGTATTAATGATATGCTTTGGCGGTGGTATAGCCGCAGGAGCAACAACCTGTTTACCCGAGGTTAAATCGCTCACGATAGTAGATATGGAAAAAAGCGTAGTAGAAGCCGCAAAACTACTTAAGGAGGAAAACAATAATTTGTTAGAAAATCCTACCGCGAAGGTGGTAATAGATGACGGTAGAAATTATTTACTTATGTCTCGCCGTAAGTGGCAAGTGATTGTATCAGACGCAACCCATCCTAAATCAAGCGACAGCTGGGTTCTTTATACGGAGGAATTTTACCGTCTTGTACGGGAACACTTGACGGACAAAGGGGTTTTCGTCCAATGGATACCAATGCATAATCTTAGTACGGCTGAGTTTAAGATAATAGTGCGGACCTTCCAGTCGGTATTTCCTAACGTTAGCCTGTGGATTGTCCATGGGGTAGAAGAGAGGGCAACTTTTAGTTCATATGGACTTCTTGTTGCTAAGCCATCACCGCTTAAGATAGATTTGGATAATCTAAGAGAACGGCTTAACGCAGAAAGGGTTCGTGAAGATCTAAGACCATACGGCTTGCATACTCCTTCCGGATTTTTAAACACGTTCTTATGCGCCGGGGATAAACTGCGGCGTTGGGTCGGCAAAGGACCGATAAATACGGATAATCTTCCGTATACCCATTATGAAACGTCTTATTCAAGAGGTCCAATGCTTATTGATGCTGAACTTATAGAGTTAATGGAAGATATTTGGCCATACCTTACTAACACAGGTCCCGACCCAGATGCAAGGCAATTGAGGGAAGAACTAAATCTTTATGCTGAGGTTAATCGCCTTGCTTTGTTGGGTAGGCTGAGAGAGGCTTATGTCGTGTTGCCAGACGATATACGCTGCAGGAAGATGCGTCGTATTTATGAAGAATGGCCTAATTATATACAGAAACTTGTTAATATATACTGGGAAGATCCGCTAGCTTTGATGGTGATTGTTCAAAGAACCCCTGGTTCCATTCAATCTGCTATGAATATTTATAAACGGGTACTGGAACTCGATCCTGATAATGTAGAGGCTCTCAACCTGCTTGGAATAGAATTTATGAATCAAGGGAATCTACAGGCAGCTGAGAAACACTTGAGGCGTGCGGTACATCTGGAACCGGCTTCTGCTGAAGCGCAATACAATCTTTGCCTTTTGTTAGAGATAAACGGACGCGACACTGAAGCCCTTCAACATTTGCAGAAAGCGGCTCTTAATTCCGGCATAGAGGATCCTCCCGTGAAGTTGGGTTTATACTTTGCAAGAAGGAAACGTTTCAGAGAAGCAATACCCTGGTTCCGCCGTGCTATTGAAGTTAATCCAATGTCTATACAAAGCAGAATTTATTTAGCTGTTGCTCTATTGAGTAATGGTCAGATTAAGGAGGCTATGAAGCAGGTAAATTATGTGTTAAAGATGGATCCGGAGAACGAAATCGCCCTTGAGATACTGACAGAGATAGAAAAACAGAGAGAAGCTAATACTAGTTATTTAATTGACACAATTAAGCCCTAACTTTTCTCTGTGGTCTCGGTGTTTTTTTACCACAATTAATTCTCGTGTCCTCTGTGGTTCAGTTCGGGGTAGCGTGGTTTTTCGGATTGACAAAAGACGGTTTTTTTATTATAATCAAAATTATGAAAAAGGCAGAACGTTATTCAGAGATATATTTTTACTTTAAAAGTATATATAATATAATTAACTTTGCTTATAATATATACTCGCTTTCTACGCCCATAGTAAGGAGTGTACCAAATCCATAAATTGAGTTGCCCATGTTAACCCCTTGAGTTGATTTAATTTGCTTTATAAAGTGTGGGTTTTTGATTATTAATTATAGGTTTCGATTATGTTAAACAAAGGAAACAGGAGGGTAATATGTTTAAGAAAACCTTATTTGTATTGTTGAGTGTCCTGATCTTTTCAGGTATTTGTTTTGCACAGGAAGAGGCAGCCGAGGAACCGATGGAAGAACCAATGGAAGATACGAGTGCAGTTGTGGCGGAAGAGCCAGAATTGAATTTGGAAGAAATCGCGATTTGTAATGCTATTGAGGACAGACAGCCTTCAGGAGTTGGTACTGTTTTTTCTAATGATTTAGAAAAAATATACTGTTTTACTAAAATTACGGGCGCAGAAGATACTACATCAGTAAATCATGTATGGTATATGGGCGATACTCAGTTAGCGAGTGTAAATCTACCGATAAAATCTGCATCCTGGCGAACCTGGAGTTCAAAAACGATTGGCATGAGTTTAGGTAAAGGGCATGTTGAAATCGTTACGGAAGGCGGAGATGTATTAGGGAAGGCTGAATTTGAGATACAGGCAGCACAGGGAGAAGAAGAGGCTGAGGAAGCTATGGAGGGAAAAGCCGAAGAGCCTGAGGAGACCGAAGAGCCAGCTGAAAAAGAGTAAACACTAATCGAAATTCACAGAAAAACCGCGGTATTTGAATCGGACTAATTATCCCTTTCGATTCAAATACCGCAGTTAATTACGAAAAAGTTTTAGCGGCTTGAAGTTTATATTAAGTATAAAAGAGGGATAATAAGGAGGAATAAAATGTCACGTTTAGTCATAGCTCGGCCAAACCTTGGGACCCCTTTGATTCTGGCGCCTAACGAGCTTGAGCGGTTTGAGATAACCATTGCCTGTGAGAAACATCCATGGAACGAGAGTGAAAAAAAAGTGATTTATACCGATACTAAGACAGTAAAGAGTAATCTCAAAGCGTACCCCCCGAGTATTTACTGGGGTAATTTCATAATTCCGCTTAAAACATACCGCGTACATAGCTATTTTCGTCACCCTTCTTACAAAGCTAACTATTCTGCTGTTAGACATGCTCAGACTTCTGCTCAACAGCAATATCTTAACGGTTTCAGATATGAGATGAAGGCAGAGGTAGGTATTACCAAACAAGACATTAAAAAACTTAAGAAAAAGTTTGGCTGGCCAACATTACTTAATATAGGATGGCAAAGGCATGGAAAGATGAATTCGCATGCACTTTACGTCCACGAAACAATGAAGAATTCGAAGGACCTGACTATTCTGCACATCACAGATACTCACATTGCCCGCAGGAATGACATCATCCCGGAATTGCTTTGCCAGGTACGTAATAAAAAGGAGTGCAAGGTAATTGAAGAAAAATACGTAAACTTTAATGATCACCTGCGGGTATTCATAAAGAAAGCAAACGAGAGGGTCAGTAAAGGGGAGAACGTGATTGTTGTATTAACAGGCGATATAACAGATTATTATTTCGATGGATATTGGAATGGATGGTATCTATGCGGGCAGCATGGTAAAGCCAAGGATAGGAGAAAAGATGCAACCGGTTCAACGTGGGGTTATTCGAATATAGAGAAATTTCGGGAAATAATTCTCGGATCACAAAATGAAAAAGGAGGAGGTTTGCGCTGTCCCATATTTACCGTCCTGGGTAATCATGAATATTATGCGAACGAGATATTATTAAATTTCTTAATCGGATCCAGCGCAGCAGATTTATTACCATATACAAAGGGAATAAGAGAGAGAGAAGAGTATTCGAGCTTTTTCAAGGATATGACGCAGGAAGAAAAAGAATACTATGCACGGGAATACGATTTCTGGGCTTTTCCAAGAATAAAAGGGAAAAACCATTGGTGGATAGGGAGATCGGGTCCGACAGGTCCTATGTATTATAATTGCCCTGACTCACTCAGCATACGAAATACATTTAAAGAAATCATTCGTAAAAAGGGAAATCTAGGATCAGATGAATTGAATTATTTAAAAGCCTGGAGAGCAAGTCTTGTGGACTTTGCAGCGGACAAGTGCTTTTGGCTTATTAAACCCAAATCATGGATTTTATCACAATATCTAAGGACGGTTAACTATGATTTGGATTTTGAATTTAGACTGGGAAACCATCATTTTTTGTGTTTAAACACAGGTTACGATCTTTATCCGAGCAAAAACGAGCTTAAAAATCCGACGAAAAAACATTATAGAGATTTAACAGAAGGAGGTCCGCACAGTCGCGGTATAACAAGCGAACATCTCAGAATGGTAAAAAAAGCGCTTAAGGGTAATGGAGAAAAAATGATATTTATCCTCACCCATGCACCGTTGATCGGAATGGAAAAGGCAGCAACAGAAGGTATTGAATGTATATACGAGAATACTCTGAAAAAATATACATCAGAGATATTTAAGAAAGCCCATAATTGGTTGTATGCTCAATGCCAAGGATTATTTAAATTTGATTTTAACAAAGTGGCGAGTGATGCAGGGTATTTTGTACCGTCGGTCAAACCACTGGAAAATCCAAATATGCCGCCTGTTAAACCTAAAATTCCATGGAAAAATGGAATGTTCAAATGGGGTGGCAGGTATTGTTTGAGTTTTTTTGGTGCAGACGGGAAAGTTCTTGAATTGATGAATACCATTGCTGATATAACGAGTAAGATAACCAATAAGCCGATAATTGTTCTCTCCGGACATACGCACAAAGTGCACGAATTCAGAATAAAGAAACATCCACCAATCAATTCAAGGCTATATTATTATTTTATTGATGACTATGCAACGAGATATTTCCCGCCTACGGAAAAGGTACTTGCACTGATACTACGACAGGCTCTTTTAAGAAATCTAAGTCCCTTGCTTTTAACCTCAGATGCACTAAAGAATAAAGAACCACAATACCGCGAGATTATTATAAAGAATCAAAGTATTGCGAGTCTTAAAATGATACACTTAGCGGATATAGAGGCAACAGCAAATTACACGCCCGGACGTCAGACGATTGCGCTGCGGACACATAATGGTAAATATGTTTGTGCAGAAGGTGGCGGAGCAAAAGATTTGATCGCCGATCGCGACTGGGCGAGAGAATGGGAGACGTTTGATCTGGTAAAACTAGAAAAGAATAATGTTGCTTTAATGGCTTGTAATAGAAAGTTCGTTCGCGTCAGAGGTGGAGGAAAACTCAGAGCAGATCAGCATCGGATCAAAGACAGTGAAACTTTTTTAATGGTGAAAAAAGGAAAGAATAAAATTGCTTTGCGCGCAAAGAATGGTAATTATATCTGTGCAGAAGGTGGTGGTGGTCGGGAGGTTCTAGCAAACCGAAAAAAAATTGGAGTGTGGGAAACCTTTACTCTTGTGGACCTGAAATAAATAGTTTTACCTCATACTTTCGAGCTTAAGCAGTTTCTCTTCGGATAAAAAACTGTGGGATTTCTGTGGCAGTATTAGCTCTGAAAACGACCAGAGACAGAGGACGGATAACTAAAAACAACAAATAGAAAATCCAGTGAATCTGTGTTAATCTGTGTCCTATTTTTAAAAATTAGAATTTAGGTGTTTGCGAGTTGAGTTTTGTGTTTTTCGTGATTAGAATAGTCCCGTTATGTTTCCTTCCTCATCTATATCAATATTTTCTGCTGCGGGATTTTTTGGCAACCCGGGCATTAGAAGTATATCTCCGGTTATCGGAACAAGGAAACCGGCACCTCTTGAAATTTCAATTCTATTTACAGTTACTATAAAATCTTCAGGCCTGCATAAAAGTTTAGGATCATCAGAAAGAGACTTTTGAGTTTTCGCAATACAAATGGGGAGTTTTTCTAAGCCTAATTTTTTAATCAGTTTTAGGTCTGATTTTCCTTCTTTTGTAAATTCTACTGCTGCAGCTCCATAGATTTCGCTTGATACAGTTTTAATTTTCTTTTCTAGAGATTCTTTGACAGAATAAAGAGGTTTAAATATTCTTTTTTTAGCGGTTTTATCAATGACTTTTTCCGCTAAGTCTATCGCTCCTTCTCCGCCTTTCTGGTGAACCTCAACAACTGAAGATTCTATGTTTTTTGAGTGGGCGAATTCTTTTATAACTTCGATTTCTGCGTTTGTATCGTGAGCAAATTTATTTATAGCAACTATTGCTGGGATGTCGAACTTTTTAATATTCTCCAGATGTTTTTCAAGATTTGGTAAACCGTTTTTTACTGCTTTAGGGTCGGGTTTTTCAATATTTTTAAGTTCTTTTCCGCCGTGATTTTTTAATGCTCTCGTAGTTGCCACAAGAACTACCATTTGAGGTCTAAGACCTGATTTTCTTGCCACGATGTCGAAAAATTTTTCCGCGCCCAGATCAAATCCGAAACCTGCTTCGGTTACAACGTATTTGCAAAGCTTAAGGGCCAATTTTATAGAAAGAACTGAACAGGTACCCTGTGCGATGTTTGCAAAAGGTCCTCCATGAACGAGAGCGGGAGTGCCTTCGGTTGTTTGTACTAAATTTGGTTTTAAAGCGTCTTTGAGTAAAGCGGTGGCTGCACCTTCGATTTTTAAATCTTTTAAATAAACAGGTTTTTCATCATAAGTGAAACCTAATAAAATATTGGAAAGCATTTCTTTTAATTCATGATAATTTTCGGCAAGGCACAAAATGGCCATAATTTCTGAGGAAGCAGTAATTTGGAAAAAAGATTCTCTGGGGACGCCGTGAATTCTTCCTCCAAGACCTATTACTATGTCCCGAAGAGCCCGGTCATTCATATCCATTACTCTGTACCATTTTGTTCTCCTCGGGTCGAGTCTCGGTTCTTTTCTCTGGTATATATGATTGTCTAAAACCGCCGCAATAAGGTTATGAGCGGTCTCTACAGCCCTCATATCACCGGTGAAATGCATATTAATTTCTTCCATTGGAAGGACCTGAGCATAACCTCCGCCTGTTGCTCCTCCTTTTCTTCCGAATAATGGCCCTAGTGAAGGTTCTCGTAAGGTTACAATCGAAGATTTTCCGAGTTTATTCAATCCAAGGGATAAGCCTATTGAAATTGTTGTTTTTCCTTCACCCGCGGGAGTGGGAGTGATTGCGGAAACTAAGATTAATTTACTGTCCTTTCTTTCCTTTTTATTTTTTATGGCATCAATTCTGATTTTGCCCTTGTGCTTTCCATATGCTTCTATGTCTTCTTCTTTTAGCCTTAAGTTTTTGGCAATTTCAGAAAGATTTTTTAGTTTTATTGATTTCGCTATTTTTATATCATTATTCATATTAATTTCTTAAAAGCTTTCACACTTGACTATATTAATTTCTTTATTATTAATTAAAAGCTTTTTTATATTAAAGAGATTTACAGATTTTGCAAGTGCATAATTAAGTTATTTGGAGGAATAATGCATGATATTATTGTTGTGGGTGGAGGTATTATTGGGGGATCTGCAATATATCACCTTCTTGAAAACGGATATACCGGGAAAATTTTAGTTTTAGAAAGAAACAATGCTCTCGCACAGGAGTCGACTTCTCTTTGCGCGGGAGGAATGAGAAATATTTGGTCTACGGAAGTTAATATGAAGATGACTTGTTATTCAATAGAGCATTTTAAGAACTTTAAGAAAAATTTTGGCGTTTCGATTGGGTTTGAGCAGAATGGATATTTATTTACTTATTATGAAAACAATTGGCAGGATATTGTAGACTTTAAACCTAAATGGGATCAGGCGGGGGTTAATGTTGAATTGATTCCTCCTGAAGATATTAAACATTTTGTTCCTGATTTTA
>CAZQNI010000032.1:0-10511 GCA_964594255.1 uncultured bacterium
GATAGTGTAGTTGTTTATATAAAAGATAACTCTTTAGGGCTTGCTCAAGCCGAAGAAGTCAGAAAATTGCTTTTAGGGATCGCAGAGGAAAAATTTCTCATTGCGCATTCCGACTACCTTGGTTTTAAGAATTTATACCTGGCTTCTGCAGCAGATATTATATCCCTTTCTCCACCGGGTATGATTTATTTTCCAGGACTTTATCTTTCCAAGATCTACATAAAAGGCGCTTTGGAAAAATTAGGCATAGAAGCTGAAGTTGAAAAAGTCGGTAAATATAAAAGTGCCGTGGAAATGTTTACAAGAGAAGAAATGAGCCGGTATGACAGAGAACAGATAAAGAAATTTCTTGATGATCTCGTAGAAGTCGTTGTAGGAGAAATTTCGGATTCGAGAGGTATTGAGGAAGGAAAAATAAAAAATCTTGTAGATTCTCTGGGGTGCTTTACGCCGGAAGAGGCTGTAAAAGAAGGATTAATAGACACTGTGGCTTATTTTGACGAGATTAAAACTCTTGCCGGTATTAAAGGTGAGGGTAAAATGTGGAGAGGGAAGAGTGTTCCCAGGGAATTTTTATTAAGCGATCCTCCAAAAATAGCAGTTTTAGCCCTTGAAGGTACCATAATTGTTGGCGAAAGTTCTAATTCCCCTCTGGATATTCCTCTTTTAGGAGGTTCTACCATAGGTTCGGAATCGGTGAAGAAGGAACTCGAAAGGTTAAGGAAGGATAAGTCTGTAAAAGCAGTTGTTATCAGGATTAATTCAGGGGGAGGAAGCAGCGTTGCCTCTGATTTAATATACAGAGAGATTTTAAGGTTAAAAGATAAAAAACCGGTGGTGATATCTATGGGAGATATGGCTGCATCGGGAGGATATTATATAGCAGCTCCTGCCGATAAGATACTGGTCGATAGGACAACACTTACCGGGTCTATCGGAGTTTGGGGTTCGAAATTCGTTACGGAGGGTCTATATAATAAACTTGGAATTACACATGATATCGTAAAGTGGGGAGAACATGCTGACGCTTTTGGCGGACACCGTCCTTTCTCGCATTATGAGAGAAAAATATTTGAGAAAATGCTCCAACATATCTACGATCAGTTTCTCGAAGCGGTTGCTACACCGCGAGAATTAACGGTTGAAGAAGTGGATTCTTTAGCAATGGGCAGAATATGGAGTGGACTTACCGCAAAAGAAATTTCTCTTATAGACGAATACGGAGGGCTTCTAGATGCAATAAAAGTTGCCGGAGAAGAAGCAGGTATCCAGAAATATAAAGTCATTCTTTTGCCCAAACCATTAAAGTTTCTTGAAAGGTTAATGGGAGTCGAGGAGAATGCTTATCTGCCTATATTAAAATTGATTCAGGAACCATATCTTTATTTTGAGCCGGCCAGGCTTGATTTTGGAAGGTGAGTAAAACCGCTTTCCGCTGACCGCTAACCGCCAACGGCTGACAAGAAACAAGAAAATCTAAACATGTAGAGCATGTAGTACATATAGGAAATAAAATTAAAGACAGAATTAACAATCTCTACATTATCTACATGTAAAAAATAGGGTGGTGTTGCGGGAAGAGTTTTTTAACAACAAAATATACTTCTTTTTTCTCTGTGTTTCTCTGTGCTCTCTGTGGTTCAATATTTTTGAGGTTGTGTGGTTCGGTTTTAATCAAAGGAAAATCAAAAAATAAAATTTCCACCTTTACTTTTTTTACTTTTTCTATAACTTTTAAGTATGCTATTGGTACTTTAGCTTATGTAATAGATTTTGATTTTTATGAAAGATAATAAGAAAGCGAATGAACAACTGATAAATGAATTGAAAGATTTGCGGAGAAGAGTCTCCGAGCTTCAAAAAACCGAAGTTCGTTTTCAACAATTAGAGCAGGAGTTAATTCGTGAACGGAGACTATTCCAAAGTTTTATGGATAATATCCCGATCTCAGTGTATTTCAAGGATAAGGAAGGACGACTTCTGCGAGTAAGTAAATACTATCTAAGGCAAAGGGGTGCTCCTCCATTGGATTCTATAGAGAAATTAATAGGGAAGACCGATTTCGACCTTTTCCCAAAGGAGCTTGCTAAATCAGCCCGTGAGGAAGAGTTGCGAATAATGAAAACAGGAGAGCCTATTATCGACAGAGAAGGAGAAGCGAAGACCACCGAGGGTGAAAAAGTATACTTATCGACCACCAAAACTCCTTTAAGCGATGAGAAAGGCAATATTATAGGAATAATAGGTATTACAAGGGAAGTAACGGAAAAGAAAATATTGGATGAAAAAATAAAAGAGCGACTTGAGGAGCTCGGTAAAGAAGTTGTTTTCAAAAGTCGTTTACTTACTTCTCTTCTCGAGAATATACCGGATCATATTTACTTTAAGGATAAAAAAAGCCGTTTTGTGGCTGTGAGCAAGGCTCTTGCTGAATGGTTGGGAGCTACCAGTTCCGTGGATATGATAAGCAAAACGGATTTCGATTACTTTACTGAGGAACACGCAAGACCAGCTTATCAGGACGAACAGGAAGTAATGAAAAGCGGTAAATCAATCGAAGGAAAAGTTGAAAAGGAAACCTATTCCGATAGAAGAGTAACCTGGGTTTCGACAACCAAGATTCCATGGTATGATGAAGATGGGAATATAATAGGAACTTTTGGTATTTCAAGGGATGTTACTGAGAATAAAAAGAAAGAAGAAGAGCTTATTGAAGCTCAGGAGATCGCACAAAAAGCCTCTCAGGCAAAAACCACCTTTTTGGCTATAATGAGCCATGAAATCCGTACGCCTCTGAACGCTATAATTGGAATGTGTGAAATCTTAGAAGAGACAGTTCTTTCTAAAGAACAGCATGATTACCTTAAGGTATTGAGGGAAGCAGGGGAGACGCTTCTTGCTATAATTAACGATGTTCTTGATATTTCCAAGATTGAATGTGGTGATGTGCAAATCGAGAAAAGCGAATTTTACCTTGATAGTCTTCTTGAGAAAGTCTGCGATATTCTTGCTATTAGAGCGCATAAAAAAGGTATTGAACTTGTTGATCATATTTCTCCTAATGTTCCAATCGGTCTTATAGGAGACTCTTATCGTATGCGCCAGATAATGGTAAATCTGATTGGAAATTCGATTAAATTTACTGATGAGGGAGAAGTTGTGTTAAATGTTAAGCTTGCAGAAGAAGAGGGTTTTCAATGTGGAACTAAAAGTGAAAATGGAGTTTGTTTGTTGTTTTCTGTAAAAGATACAGGGGTAGGAATACCTGAAGATAAAAGGGAGGCAATTTTTGAAAGTTTTAAGCAGGCCGATTCTTCAACTACCCGTAAATTTGGAGGTACCGGTCTAGGATTAAGCATCTCAAAGCGGCTTGTTGAATTAATGGGAGGAAAAATGTGGGTTGAAAGTGAAGAGGGAAAAGGAAGCGGGTTTTTCTTTACCGTGCAGTTTGAAATACAAAAGGCAAAGAAGGCGCGTATTTTCATTGAGCCGGATGAGGTAGATGTAAGAGGTATTACAGCTCTTATTGTGGATGACAACGCTACGAACAGATTGATTCTAAAAGAAATTCTTACGGCGTGGGATGCGGATGTGGTGGAAGCTTCAGGAGGAGAAGAAGCGATTTCGATAATAAAGTCTGCCAGGAAAAAAGGTAAAAATTTCCGGCTTGTTTTGCTCGATCGGCGAATGCCTTCTGTAGACGGTTTTAAAGTAGCTGAGGCTATAAGAGAAGATAAAAAAAGTGAAGAGACTACCACTGTAATGATGCTCACTTCAGATTACCGTGTTTCGGATTTGACCCGTATCGATAAATTAGGTATAAGTTGTTATCTTGTTAAGCCGATTAAGAGGGATGAATTGAAGAATGCAATTCTGACTACGCTTGGACTATGGAAGTCTAAGAAAAAGAAGAAAGAAATAGAAAAAGTTAGAGCGACCGATCTTCCTCCTATGAAAATTTTGCTTGTAGAGGATACAGAAGATAATCGTTTACTAATAAGGGCTTTTTTGAAGGAATCTTCAGTTGAAATCGAGGAAGCCGAGAACGGTAAGATTGCTTTTGAAAAATTTAAGAAAAATGTCTATGATTTAGTTTTAATGGATATGCAAATGCCTGTTATGGATGGTTATACGGCTACAAGAAAAATACGTGCCTGGGAGAAGAGAGTTGGGGCAGAGGAAACCCCGGTGATTGCAATTACTGCGTATGCTTTAAAGGGAGATGCCGAGAAAAGTCTGGATGCCGGATGTAATACTCATGTTGCAAAGCCTGTAAAAATGGAAACGTTAGTTACAGTCCTGAAGGAATTTGCGGGTAAGTTGGGTTTATAATTCAGGAGGTGTTATGGATGAGAAAGAAAAAATTGTTGTAAAAGTGGATCCGGAAATAGCCGATCTCATTCCAGGTTTCTTGAATAATAGGAAAAAAGACATAAAGGAAATGGAATCTTGCCTGGAGGTAGGAAATTTTGAGCAAATAGAACGATTGGGACACAGTATGAAAGGCTCGGGTGCTGGCTACGGCTTTGAAGATATTACTGAGATTGGAAGATTGATAGAGATAGCGGGAAAGGAAAAAGATATTGAAGGAATTAAAAAAGGAATAGAAGACTTAAGAGATTATCTGGATAGGGTTGATATAGTAAACGAGTAGATTCTTTAATAGTATATTCAATGAATAAGAAATACGAATTAATTCTTTTTGACCTGGATGGGACATTATTTGATTACGATAGAGCAGAGGAATACGCTTTAAAAAAGAGCATGGAGTACTTCGGTATTGATTTTAATACCGATTTTTATTTAGAAAAATACAGAAAAATAAATAAAGAAGTATGGGGAGAGTTTGAAAGGGGTGAGACAAACCTGGATGAATTAAAGTTGAAAAGATTCAGAATTTTATTTGATATTTTTGATATAAAACAAGATATTGAAGTATTCAGTAAAAGTTATCTGGATTTTATTGCCGAGGCTTCTTTTATGATAGAAGGTGCAGAAAAGATAATTTCTGCTTTATATCGAGAATATAAGCTCGCTTTAGTTACAAACGGGATTTACTCTACACAATATAAAAGATTAAGCGGTTCTCCTTTAAAGAATTATTTTGATGTTTTTGTCGCTTCTGAAAGAATAGGGATTGCCAAGCCCGATCCCGATTTTTTCAGTTTTGTTTTTAAAGAGTCTGAACATAGTGATAAAAAGACTGCTGTGATCGTTGGAGATTCTCTCTCAAGTGATATAAAGGGAGGACTCGATTTTGGGATTGATACGTGCTGGTTTAATCCCGGAAAAATTAGAAACGAAGGAGAGTTATCGCCTACATACGAAATTGAAAAGCTGGCTCAGATTAAGGATATTCTTGCCCCATCCCACCAAAAATAAAATAATCTCACACAAAGCTACAAAGTACACAAAGAAACAATTATGTTGTTCAAAACCCAACACACACCAATTTTATTTTTTCATTATTGCCGGTAGAATGTATCTATCGATTATTTCATTCACAGGGCCGTCCGAAGGCCAGAAACCACCGGTCATAACAAAAACTACATTGTACTTTGGAAAAACTGCCACACACTGGCCTCCCACTCCAGGGCGAAAGAAATAATCAACAGATTCATTATTTACTTTAGTAGTTCTTTGAAACCATTGATAACCGTAACTTATTTTCCCCCAATCTTCAATAACAAATGGAATGTCAATGTAACCAATCGAACTTTTTTTAAGCCAATTTGTAGAAATAATCTGTTTATTTTTCCATTGTCCGTTGTTTGAAAATAAATAACCTAATTTAGCAAAATCTCTGGGTCGTATTTCAAGCATTCCCCAAGCGTTAATAACATCTGTATCAATCAATTCCCATTTGTACTTGTTTATATTTAATTTTTCGAATAAATACTTACGAGCAAATTCATCCATCCGTAGTCCGGTAGCTTTCTTGATTATTTCACCGAGTAGAACTAAGTCTCCTCCACTATAATACCATTTTGTCCCGGGTTCAGAGATGCAGGGTTTTGAAAGAATAAATTCTATTAAATCATCAGTGGGTAGTATAATTTTGTACTCTTCGACTGAAATTCCAGGATTTAAAATTTTTGCAAGTAGTTTCACTAAATCATTCGAAGGATCTTTGGGCGCGTCCAATTCATTCCACTTTAATCCTGAGGTACAGGTTAGAAGGTGTTCTATCGTAATTTTCGCTTTCAGGCTATCTCTTAAATCAAGATATTCAGAGAAAAATTTAAATATTGGTTCATCAACTGATTCGATAAATCCTTTATCTATTGCTATTCCTATCAGAATAGACGTAAATGCTTTTGTTGCGGAGTGGATGTTATGGACGGAATCGATTCCATAATTGACAACGCCGGCATCAAAAGTCGGTGACGTTGGCGACCAATATTTATATTTATTACCGCTGTAATATTTTTCAAAAATAAGATGTCCGTTTTTAACGATTAAAATACTGTGTATTTTATCATATTTTTTATTCTCGATTTTACTAATTAATGAAAAGAGAGAATCAATTTCGACATCGCTTCCATAAATATTGGCAACTTCCCAGTCGTTTTCGATTTTTACGGGTATTTTATATTTGAATTCCGTAGCCTTTATGACTTGAAGCGCCACAAAAATTGATAAAATCAACAATACTTTTCTTAATGTTCTCATATTCTTCCTCCTTACAATTTGGAAAATAATATCTTCATCCTCTGCCCTGGAAGCTATCTTTTCTATTTTATTCGTTTAATCGTAATATTCATTATAGGAAACATTGACAATGTTCCCGCTAACCCATATAAGGGTGATAAAAGTATTATCAAAGGTAGCCACATTAAATATCCACGCAGTACGCCAATTCCTTCAACAGAAATATCCGCAATTGTTAAGCCTAAGAGAAGCAGAAATGTGGATATAAGTACAGAGAAAATAAAAGATTTTAGAAAACCCCGAGAGAAATAAAGACCAATAACACTTCCTACTCCAGAACAAAAATAAAAGAAAAAATACTTAGCTATAGACCAGGATTCTCCTTTCAAAATAAATAACAACACTATCCCGCCTACTACCATTCCTACATCTATATATATCTTTTTTTTAATCATATTAATTTTTTTCTCTGTGTTATCTGTAGCTCCGTGTGATAATCTTGTGAAATCTGGTGGTTAAATTCACAATTCCAGGATTTCACATTCAAGGTTTTCGAGGTCGATGATTGCGAAAGTTGCTTTTCCTGAAAGATAACCGCATAGTTCTCCCGGGTTTACGGTAAGGGGATCCTTTTTAACGTAATATTCATGAGTGTGTCCGTGAAGAATTATATCATAAATACCGCTTTTTCTGAACGCTTCCAATTGATATGGTTCGTGCATGACTGCTATCTTCCTCTCATCGATTGTTATGGCCTTAGGAGCCGGATCAATTACAAAGCCGCACTCATTTGCTTTTTTCTGCAAGTATAGTTTATCCCCATCGTTATTGCCAAAGATTGCGTGGATTTTTTCTATATCAAGAAGTGGTATCGAAAAAGGAGAACAATAATCTCCGAGGTGTATAAGGGTTTTGATTTTTCTTTCTTTTAAGATATTTATCGCTTTTTTTATGTTTTCAAGATGGTCGTGTGTGTCCGAAATTACTCCTATTTTCATAATTCCCTCCATTCGAATTAAAGATAATTGAATTGAAAAATTTTTCAAGGACCTTTATGTGAAATAAGATTGGGCAATTATTTATTTTTCGAGAAAATGTATGTTATCTGGATATGTCTTTCTTCGGAAGTCAAATATTAAAAATTAAAAAGGAAAATGACAGATAAAAATTTAAAATTATCTTGTTCCTTTCAAAGATGTATAGCTTTTTTTAACATATTTTTGAACTTTAATTTGTGGTTTTGCATTTTGATATTTGATTTTTAATTTGGGGGGGTGTATCAGATATTATATGACAAAAATAAGGGCGGGTGGGTATATTAGCTTGACAAATGCAAAGGTTTTTGTAGAATTAAAGTTATGGAACAATTACTGGTAGTTCACGGAGGAGTTGGTAGTAATTTAAGAGACTCAAAAGGTAGAGAGAAGGTTTTGGGGGAAGCTCTGGAAGCCGGTTTTGTGGTTTTAAAGGAGGGCGGGAGTGCGGCTCTGGCAGCAGTTAAGGCTGTTATGTTTATGGAGGATTCTCCTGTCTTTAATGCAGGTACGGGTGCTGCTCCCAATCTGTTAGGTGAAGTCGAGATGGATGCTTCGGTCGCCACATCTGAAGGGAATTTTGGAGCGGTTGCTTCTATAAAGAATGTTAAGAATCCTGTACGAGTTGCGTATGAAGTATCTGATAAAACGAAGCATTTGATACTCGCCGGCGAAGGTGCTACTCTTTTTGCAAGAAATAGAGGATTTAAAGATTATGATCCTCTGACTGATGAAATGAAGAAATTATTTAAAGAAAAATATAATTGTGATTCCGAAGAAATAGAGGAGTTGCAAAGTCTATATTCCAACGAAACGGTTGGTGCAATCGCCATAGATGGTTTTGATGGTATAGCTGCTGCACTTTCTACAGGAGGTATTATTTTTCATCTTCCTGGTAGAGTTAGTGATGTCCCGATACTCGGTGGAGGTATTTATGCTTCAAATAGAGGTGCGACTACAATTACAGGTCAAGGTGAAGTAATTGTGAAAGAAATGATTGCGAGAAAAGTCGATGAATATTTGTGCGAACATAGTGCTGAGGAGGCGGCAAAAGATATAATTCAGGAGTTCGAAATAGATTTTGGAATAATAGTGGTAGACCAGGATTGTAAGGTCGGGATAGCTTACAATACCGAGTCTATGAGCTGGGGTATTAAAACTCAGGATTATAAAGAAGTACAGCCAGAATGATCTTTTTATTATTTTCTTTATTTGTTTATGATTCCGAGTTTCAAGCGTTTAAGCGTTACTCTGTATATATCAATGATTTGAATCTTTCAATAGGGTGTAGAGGTAAGTGGCTATTTTCGGAAGTCGAGGGAGGCATTGGTCTTGATTTTAGCTCTTCCGGGGTTGATTTTGGTTTTTCCGATTTGTTTATTAGAGCCGGGGTTAATAGATATGTTCGAATGTTTAATTTGAGCTTTTTCCCGGTTTTGCATCGTCCCGGCAGATACAAAGAAGGCTATGTGCGCGATTTTTCTATTAGACAGCCGGGATTTGGATTTGGGGCGAGGTTAGGAACGGAGATTTTCTGGTTTTCGATTGATACGGATTTTGAGTATATAGAACATTTGTCTGAACCTGCTGCAGAACATTTTTTGTTTAATTCGGAAATTAAATTTAATCCCGATACTTTAACCTTTGCCTTCGATTTCGCACTGGAAAGATTTACAATGACAGGGCAAGGTCCTATTACTTCGGTTTATATAAAGCCGAAAATGATTCTTTCCTATTGGAAGAATTTTAGTTTAAATTTTGGGTTCTCTTTTCGTGTTTCCGGTAAAACGGATAAGACATCGGCGAATCTTGGCTTGACTGAATTAGGAGTTAATGCAGGGTACTATGGGTCTCCTTCGTGGGAAATCTGTCTTGGAATTTCTTCCTCTGATTTTCATAGAAAAGCCAAAGAGCTTTTTCCTCTTAGGATTTTTCTTGTCGACGAAGATGGTAATCCTACCTCCGGACTTTTATCTCTTGCGGATTCAGGTAGTTTTCAAATAAATGAGGGAGAAATTAAGTTTGATTTGCCTGAAGGTATATATCCGTTATCGGTTTTTTCGGAGAATCGTCTTCCTTCTGATACAGTGATTGTACTTAGGGGCGAAACAGACGTGCTTCTACAGATGCAGGAGAAGCCAGATTTTAATATAGTCGAAGGTAAAGTTCTTGATGTTAAAACCGGGAAGCCTCTTTATGCTGAGATTTTAATTGAGAATTCGATTAACTCGGAAACACATAGCGATCCGGAAACCGGAAGTTATAGAGCATATCTTACGTCAGGAGATTATATAATCAGAATAACTTCTAAAGGGTATTATCCTTCTACTTCACTGATTGAAGTTAAACCCGGTAAGATTAAAGAATTAAATTTTGAACTTTTTCCAGTTAAAAAGGAGAAAAAATGAAATTTGGAGGTCGCTTTCGTAAAATCGAATATAAAACGAGATCCCCTCTTCATTTAATAATTCTATTTATATTGGTAATAGCAATTATGCTATTTTTAAGGTTTTTCAGAGGATAATAAGCGCTTGGAATACTCGGTATTCTCTAGAGTGTAATAGAGAAGTGAAAAAATTTTTGTTTTTTATGGAACGAATACAGAGTAATTCAGTCTAATATCTTAAAAATATTATTAAAAGGAGGAGTAAATGATAAAATTTAAGAGTTTGGCAGGTGTTTTCTTAGTCTTTCTTGTATTTTTTTCTATTTTGTTAGTATTCCCTCTTCATGCCGAAGAACCCAAGACTGCTAAAGAATCGAGTGAAGTGAAGATAAGCTGGGAAGAATTTAAAAAGCTTTTAAAGATGGATACGGATGAAATTA